>DKCU01000102.1:13127-14489 GCA_002451555.1 Candidatus Segatella albertsiae | reverse complement strand
GAGACAGTTACCTTGAACTATTCACAAGCAACCGCAGTCCCGAACTGTGTTGCTGCACAAATGGGACTGTATGGTCTTAACACCCTTAATAATGGAGGGTTCTGGGGTTAATCTACATCGGTAGATTGAGAGTTCTTTGACTTATTGATAAGAGATTTGTAGTCGGAAAATAACATCCATTCATAGCCTTTATGTAGAGGTTGCAAATCTCGGCAACATAGAGAAACGCTTGAAGGGCAAAAGCCATATTTCTTTGTTTTTACGATAGAATCAAAGATATGAACCAACTTTCCATCTTTGATTTGGCAAACCTTTAAAGTTCTCTTACTATTCGTAAGTGGATTGAGGTTGTTCTGTAAGAACGAACACCACCTTAGATTTTCAACTCTGTTATCATCTTTTATGGTGTTAATATGGTCTATACAAGGATATTTTTTGAGATTTGGCAGGAATGCGGTAGCCACAAGTCGGTGTATATAATAATTTTTAGACATACCATCTTTGACTAAAGCGACTCCTAGATAGTTTCCATAAGCAGTAGGCTTTAAGATTCTTCTACTATAGGTGGATTTTATTCTTCCTAAAGAAGATATTTCGTACAAGCCTTCGTACCCTTGCACAGCCTTCCATATTTCACCTTCAAGTGAAGTGGTATCGTAAAGTTTGCGTGCTTGCTTCTTTCTTCTCCAATAAAGATTGTCAACTTTGCAGTTGTAGAAATCACCGTCCTTGGCATCAAGTACGTAATTATTATCTGGTTGAGGAAGAAAATTTTGAGCAACAAGAAATGGAAGGTGTCTTTTGCTCTGCTTGCTATCTTTAGAGAGCGTAATACTTGGTGTCTTCTCCCCTTTTGTATTGCTCGCTCTGAGTAAGTGTGGTTGCTTGTAAACGTTCTGGTAGCGATTGTTTGCATATCGTTCCAAAGACACAACTCTACCATAAGACGATACTTTGTATAGTCCTTCAAATCCGATTACGTCTCGCCATTCCTCACCATCCAAGGTGATACTTTTAAGAAATTCTTGATTGTTCATAACTGTCAACTATTTAAGAACGTGTCAACTTGAAAAATGGGAAGAGGCGTTGACATACCTCTTGTCAATGAGTTAATTACTCTCATCTATCCCGATGCAAAGTTACTAATTAATTTTTAAATAAAGAAATTATTATGGCATTAATTTGGAACTATCCATTTGCATGGGTGAACCGTAGAGGCTCGGCGGCTATCGCTTCACAGGGCGTGACGGTGAACACGGACAATGTTGTCTTCTCGTTCAGAAATCACGCCTTCGTGAATGCGAACTACAGGGGAACGATTTTCGTGAACTTGATGCAGTCGATTCCGACTGGCACCACAAC
>DKCU01000102.1:12928-13079 GCA_002451555.1 Candidatus Segatella albertsiae | reverse complement strand
ATCCTTTTCGAGACCAACGGCGTAACTCAGGCTGTGACTAAGTACAATGGCGAGGCTCTTACGGTGGCTGATATTCCTGGTACTGGCGTGTTGCAGTTCTGGTTTGAGAGAGACACTAACACCCTTCAACTGATGACGGGTATTGTTTAAC
>DKCU01000102.1:9400-12838 GCA_002451555.1 Candidatus Segatella albertsiae | reverse complement strand
TTGTTCTATGTCTTGGATAAAGGCGAGAACCCGACTTTGAGAATCGGACAGGTTGTTTCGGTAAGCAATCCGCAGACCAAGTACCCATCGTTTAACAATGGCTTCACGCCGCAGCCTATGGAATCTGTGGTAGATGTGAAAGTGAAAATTGGCGATGAGGAGGTGGACTTCAAGCAGTTGCCAGCCAACGGTCAGATAGCCAACGACAAGAACCTTGTGGTGAGTGAAAGCAAGGATGCGATGAGTGCAGAGGTGGATGCGATGCTGAGAACTTCGAGGGCGATACTGGAGAGCGTAGATTACCACGAGAAGGTTGTGAAATCTTGCGAGGGAATGCTACTGCAACTCAACCCCCAGATAGCCAAGGAGAAGGAACAGGCTGAGAAGATTTCAAAGCTGGAGGGCAAGGTTTCTGGCATGGAAGGAAAGCTTGACCGCATGATGGGCTTGCTCGAAAAGGCGGTGCAGAAGTAATCTCCTACTCTATCCATTCACTAAAGAAGAAAGGTAAAGCTATGTATATGATTGAGATTACGGAAGACAAGTTTGATGGCTTGTACGAGAATGCCGAGAAGATGCTGAAATACGGCGGCAAGTTGATGACTTGCCTAGAGAGCATGAAGGAGAAAAGTCGCTATGGCGAGCGGAACCGTATGCCCGACTACCGAGGTTACGGTGGAGGCAGAGGTGGTATGCGAGAGCATGAGGACTACGAGGACATGCGCCATCGTGAGGAGCATGAGCGCATGGGACGTGACTACCGAGGCTACGGCGATGAGTATTAACTGATTTGGGGTGTCCTCAAAATTGAGGATGCCCCTTATTTAATGGATTACTATTATGAGAAAACAAAGAATATCTTTGAATGCCTACGACTATCAGCCAGAGGAGATGAAGGCTTATCTGAGGCACAATGGCTGGCACTTCAACAAGAAAATGTGCGAGTGGGCAGTGAAGCAAATGCGGAAGAATGGGAAGCCCATCAAGCCTATGAGCAATGAGGAGGTGGAAGAACTTCTGCACAAGTATAACATCGAGCTAGAGAACAACGTGGGACACGATGCTTGCTACATCGCAAACATGTGCCGAGCCGATTTCTATGCTTCTTCGATTACAGATGAAAAGGGGTTGGCTCAGTTTGTCAAGGACTATGTAGATGATGAGGATCAACAGGACGGTTTCATCTTCAATCGGTTCTATGCCGACACTTGCTTTAATGGCGTGGGCATTCCTTGGGACGAAATACTATAAATAAAATAAGGTGTAATGACTGAGCAGGAGATTTATCTGGAGAGGTACGACTGGACGGTGCATGTACTATATGATGTGCGGTCTAGGGATGCCATGTATGTAAGAAGGTGTCTTCGGGATTTAGGATGCAAGGGCGTTCCTCTCGAAGATGCCTCTAATCTCGTGCTCAGAGGTGAGGCTAACAAGGGACTCACCTACTCGAATGTTTCTTTGCGAAAATCGGTCGTGGCTATTGGGTGGACTACTTCATCTGGGGAGTATGCCAACAGCCTAAGCCACGAAATGCTGCACGTGGTTCAGCATATAGCGGAATACTATTTGATGGATATGTATGGCGAGGAGGCTTGCTATTTGATGGGTGGGTTGGTGCAAGCAAGTACGAAAAAGAGGTAAGCTTTACGCATACCTCTTTTTGCTTTATATCTTGGCAACGGAGTGAACATGGTCGCCGCCGCTGCTTGGCTTTTCCTTTGGCTTCCATCTAGGGCTTGCCATATCATTGGCACTCACCCAGAGACCGATGGCTGTACTCATCAACACATCATCGTGGTTGCCATTGCCTACGATGTTTCCAAGGCTACCATCATCGTGTCGCTCATAGATGCGAAGCTCATGGTACATTTCCTTGTCAGGCTCATCCCAGAGCATATCATCCACGAATTTCTCCAGGTTGTCGATTACCCAACCTTTCGTCAGCTTGTTTGTCTGGAATCCGTACTTTGCCAGCACATTGTCGCTCACATCTTCGGGGCTGGTGGTACGCAGATACAGATTATCATAGTAATAGGCTATCTCGTTGAGGATGCTGCCGAAGTGGTCGCCCTCCGTATTGTTGTTCTTCTCACGGTCGGCGGTGTTGCTCTCAATGACGAGCAGGGCATCATCGTAGTAATGCGCCAAGGCTGCTGCCATCCATGCCAACTTATCATGGCGAACATGACCACGATACCTTGCTACCACTTTGGGCTTGCCCTTGATGCTAGGTATCATGCCGAATCGGTCTATCACGGTCATTACTGTGTAGTCGCTTGTGGTGCTCTTTCCACCAATATCCACGCTCACCACATAGCGGTTTTCTACCTTCAACACATTAGGTACAGCCCAAATCTTCAAGTCGCCCATGCCATCGGTGCGAATGCTTATCTTCGATTCTGATATAGTCCTTTCGTTCTTCACGCCTAGGTTTACCATAATGTCGGCGGTATAGAGCGGCTCACGCTTGTATTTCTTCTGTAGGTCGTCAATGCTGTATGGATTGAATACCAAGTTACCAGAGTTACGGAAGGCATCTTCCTCGTCAACTGGTGCCTCGGTGGCGCAGAAGGAATGGGTGGTGAACTTATTGCGGAAGTTGCGGTACCATTCGATGGCTTGGAAGCAAGCACCTTTCTCCCACATACGCCAGAAGAACTTGCCTGTCTCTCGGTAGCCCTTCGGGTTGGTGGTCTTGTCTCGGTTCTGCAAGAGCCATCGGGCAAAGGCTTTCTCGTCCTTCACCTCCTCCATGTCATGCTCGATGAAGAAGCAAGGAATGAAGAGGAAGGAGTAAGCATCGTTGTTCTTCGGGTCCATGGCGAGTTGGCATTTCTCATAGAAGAAGCCAGAGTTACCCTTGCCTGTGCTCTCGAATACCTCCAAGTTGTCCTCTTGGTTTCTGATACCACCAGAGATAGAGGAAATCACGCCCTCAGGGTCGTGCTCAGGGGTCTTCTTCCAATAAGCTACCTCGGAATAGTGGGCGCAGTGGAAGTTGCTACCACGGACGGAATCGAAGTTCTCGAAGGATGCCACGGTCAAGGTGCTTCGGCGGATGGCTCTCATACCATCGGTTACTTGGAAGTCATCGGGCGAGTTCTCATAAGGAGAGAATTGCAGCTTGGCACCGCTGTGTCCGAGCGTCCACCCCGGCTGATTCTCCAAAGCCTTTCGGTACATCGCCTTGATTTTCTTCGCCGTGTTCTTCTGCTGGGCAAGTATAATGGCGTTCCATCCGTCTCGGCGGAAGTCTTGCAGCCACTTGATGTAGAGCTGGGTGAGCGTAGAGCCTCCCCACTGTCGGGCTTTCAGAATTACGACACGGATAGCCTTGCCACTGGTGCGCAAATCCTCGAATATCTTCAAGAGTTTTCGCTGAGGATAGTTCAGCTTGAAGGGTATCATATTACCTGTCACCTTATCCTCAATCTT
>DKCU01000102.1:0-9275 GCA_002451555.1 Candidatus Segatella albertsiae | reverse complement strand
AGCACCATGATGAGCTGTTTGGTATAATAGCTTTTCTCGTTGTACTCTCGCCCCCATACCTGTATGATGTATTCTTTCAGACTGCCCACCTGTTTGAGTCCCCTATATAATAAGGTACGCATACATTCCCTTGGTACCCACATCTTCTTGATCATGAAGTCGGGCAGTTCCAACAGTTCCCTGTGCTCCATGTCGTAGCAGTTTTCGCCAGTCCACGGATTGTACGTTCCGTATATCTCTTCGTACCTCGCTCGGTTCTCCAGTACGAGGTCATCTATTTCCTTTTCAGTTACCTGTGCCATTTCCCAAGTCATTTAGTTCCTCAAAGTCAGCGTCCTGTATTTTTGGGACGCTTTCCATATCTATAGCCCTGTCATTGCTCACTTTTGTCATGCCCATGGCGGCGAGCTGCTTGAAGTCTTCATCCAGTCCGTGGGTTACGCTCACCTCGCTCTGCTTAGGTATCATGTGCTTCATCAAGCCAGAGTGGATGGTACAAAAAGTTTTGGGGTCATATTCTGCTAACTCCAACATCTTTTCCTCAAACAGCTCTTGGTTTCTAGCCAAATAGTCACGCAAGAACTCCTTCTGTGCGCTCTTCTTGACAGGCAGAACTTTCTTGGCTTTCTCTGCCCTCTCCTTCTTTAGTTCCCTTACGGTCTGAAAATCGAAATCTTCCATACTTCAATACTCCTTTCTTTTATCCGAATGGTTTCATCATGTGTACCATTGCCCCAGGCTTGATAGCGTTGGCTGCATCTATCAAGTCTAGCTCCGCCTCATTTAGTTGGGTCTGCTTATCCACCGTGAGAGGGTCTTTGCTAGTCAGCGTGAGCATGAAGTACTCATAGAGTGCGCCTGTGGATATATACTGATGGATAGCCTGTACCAAGCTATCGTATCGGGTATCGTCCCAATAGTCGGGCATCCTTAGCCACAACTCCTTTTCCTCCCATTGATTCAAGGCGTTGTCTCTCACTTTTCCCTTCGGCTTCATGATGTAGGCTTGCAGAAGGGACTCTGCCTTGGCTAGATATTTGTCGAACCATCGGAAGAAAAGCGGTCGCTCTTGGTCGTTCTCGCTAGTAGGGATGATTTCGTCTTGCTTGGTCTCGCTCCCTCGTCTCGCCCTGCCTATCATCAGCGTGGTAGCGTCTATGTCGTACCAGAGTTGAGAGGCATAGATGAATATGTGCTTGTCGAAATAGATGTGGGCTGGGCGTGGTGGTCGTGGCAAGAACGGATTAGGCTCTGGCTTCCATCCTTGCTCACGAAAAATATGCGTTGGGTGTAGTGCGTTGAACTCCATTATTCCACCTCCTTTGCTACGGTTAGTTCCACCTCCACACATAGTTTGTCGCTGTGTCGGGAGAACAATGTTACGTATGCCACGCCTGTATTGACAGGCTTCAACCAGAAGGCGTGAGGCTCTTGACTACGGTGAACCTCCAAGATGGTAGGGTCGGAACTTCTCGCCTCAATATCATCTATCGCTCCATCGTCTATGCTGTAAGAGAGGGTTACATCTTCCTCGTCTATGCGGATGGTCGCGGCTCCGTCTTCCTCGCTTCCATCTACCTTTGCTGTAAGATGCTGGGTGTAAGGCACGGCAGGAACGACCGGACCACTCAGCACAAAGCATCGGCGGATGCTCTGCTCGTCAATGGTGAGGAATGCTTGGTACGGCTCGGCTTGCTTCTGGTTGGTGGTTTTGAGCCACCACTGGAAAATCATGTAGTCCTCTACATACTTGGCTACCATGCGTGCCAAAGTGTCGGTCAAAGTTCCGTTGCAGCGGCGAGAGGCGTTCAGCGTGAACTCCACCACATCATCGGTCTTGTCGTTGTAGTAGATGATGTTGTCGCCCATGGTCTGCTCGTTCGATACGATGTAGTCTGCGAGGATGGTCTTTACCACTTCGAGGGCAGTCTGGAAGTCGTGCGTAAGGGTCTGCTCATGAACATCTTCCGTTCCTGCTGCCTCGTTGAAACTGAGTTTGATAGCCTTGTCATCGGTCGCCCCATCCACCTTTGCTTTCAAGAAGGTGGCATTCTTGACCTCGTTGAGGACAGCCGACTTTACAATTTGAAATTTTATAATCATAGTCTTTACTTATTTTAATACCACTGGTTTGTTATCCAATATCACTTCCCCTGTCATATCTAGCAAGGTCTTGCCGCTAGGCGAAGGTGGCTCTACTGCATAAATCAGCTTGATAGCCTCATTCAGCTTATCGGTCATATTCTCTGCATATTTCTTGGCTATATCTGGTGCAGTTACACTGGTTACTTGATAGGTAACATAGGAAGAAGCATAGCTTTTGAAATTGCTAGCTATGGCATCGACAAGCCCTGTCTTAGCTCTTCGGCGAGTCAGCACGATGTTTACATTGAAGTCGTTATCCATATAGCAAATTGCCAAGTCGGAAAAGTTGCTTACGAAAGACTCCATGGCTTCTTTTAGATACGACTTCAAGATGTCTTCCTCGGCTGTAGTCAAGGTTACACTTGCAAACAAGATATTCCCCTGCTTGTCTGCCGTCCTCTTTCCGATAATTGAGAGGCTTCTTCTTACCTCGTCTTTGAGGTCGCTGTAATTTACTGTTATCGTTTGAATGATTCCTGCCATACTTTATGCTGCTTGATTGTTACCATTGAAGAATTGGTTTACTGCGTTCTGGTCTGCGCCCTGCACGATGCCGTTCTCGTCCACCTGTCCGCCGCCTTGCTGCATAGCCATCTGTTGTTGCTGTGCGTACATCTGTTCCAGCTGAGCCTGCTGCTCCTGCACGCTAGCCAGCAACTTGTCGGCGAATGGCTTGTTGACATTCTGCAAGTACTGAACGAGGTTGATGGCTCCCATCTGTAAGAGTTCCTTCAACTCATCATTCTGCAAGGTGTTGTATGCGGCGGTGGCTGCGGCATTCTTGATGCTTATCTTGAAGTGTACATCCCTAGCGGTCAGACGGTCGTAGTTGTAGATGTTCTGTCCGTCCTTATTGAATATCCTTCGTCCGTTCTCATAGAACTGCTGAATGGTCATGCACTTCTTGGTGGCAAGTTTCTCGGTGAACACCTCCATATCGGACAGGATGGTATATAAAGAGGTGGTGGCGTTCTGGCTCTCCTGTGCATAGCGTGCTGCCGAAGTTCCTGCGCTTGGAGTCTTACCCTGCAAGGCACCGCTCACGTTGGTAACCTCTCTGATAAGGTTCAGCTCTATCTGGAGGAGTTCGTTGGTTCCGATGTTCACGGCGTTCGAGGTGATAATCTCTGGGCGTTGGTTCGGTGTTCTTGGGTCTGGCGTATAGAATATCCATCCATCGTACTCTATCGCCTCTTCCATGAACTGCTCAGGCGATTTTCCACCCAGCATATTCTTAGGTATCATCTTGAAGCCCTTGAAGCTGCTGCGGATTGCCATGTCGTTCATCACGATCAAGCGGTTGATGTAGCGTTGCTGGTCTATCACGTTAGCCATGAAGGGATGAATCTCGCCATTGATGTACGGATAGAGCTTCATGGTGAAGGGGTGCGACTTGTAATCGTAAGGGGTTTCACCTTGGCATAGGATGGTTCCATCAGGAGCCATGTAGGTGTAGTACCAGTACTTATCGGCAATCGGCTCGGAAGAGATATAGGCTCGCTCGTCCTCAGGCACGCCCATCTCGTCATATTGCTGCTTGCGCTTCTCGTTGTCGCTCTTTAGCTTGGCTATCATCGCTGCATCGTCCATGTCGATGCGGAAGTAGGCGTTGTTGCCACTTGTGGCTATCGGGTCGAAGCACTGCAATCTTGCCTTGGTTTCCGTGGTCCAGACCTCTATCACTCTCACATAGTGCCTACCCTTGTTGCTACAGTCAAAGCTTAGATTCTCCAAGGCTTTCTCCTCGTTGAACTCATAACCGTAGTTGGTATCATCTATCTGGTGTAGGTCGAAGATGGCATCCAAATCGGAAACAGTCAGATTGTATTCTGGTCGGGCGAACTTCTTATACAAGTCCTCTCGGCTCACATCGTGCAATACGCCAATCAAGCTGAGGTCGTTGTGGCGTGGGTCGCTGCCACACTCGAAAAACATGTGGTCTGGTTCCATCTGCTCCGTCCACGCATCGGGCATTTCCAACTCCTTGTCTTCCCAGCTCTCACGCACAAACATCTGCCCACCCTGCAAGTAGTCCTTGATGGCATGGTTCAGAAGGTCTTGCATGTAGGTGGTCTGCCAGTTGCACTGCATCGTGGCACTCATCATGTCGCTCAACTGTCGGGAGTCGTTATCTCTGGCAAAGCAGACAGGCTCCGTGCCTTGCTTGGCATAGAGACCTGTGATTGACTCCAAGATGCTCACCATGATGTTGTTGCTCATCGGTGTCTGGTTGCGCCGCTCCATATAGGTACGCTCGGACATTTCCTGCCAATATCCATTTTTATATACACGGATGGTGTCGCCCCATTGGTCGCCGTTGCAGTAGCGCATGGTTCTGGCTCTGGTCTCACGCACACCGCTCAGATTGTTCCAAGCGTTCAAGCAGCGAGACCTCAGCTCCCAGTCCTTGTTGTGCTCCTGTCTGCGTTTTCGGGCTTTCACTGAGTCGTATGTGTTGCGCCGAGGCATCACCTTGCTAAGTGTCAGTAATCTTGCCTTCGTCATATTTCTTTACACATTATTAATAATATAGGCGCAAAAATACCTCATTTTGCAGCCGACTTTGCCCATAACACGATGAGTGAGGCTTGTAAATCGTGCTATGGGTAAAACGCCCTTGATTTCTTTACATCTTTGCGCCAAAGTTTTATCATAGTGTAAATAAATATGACAGAAGAAGAAAAAGCAAAACAGAATGCAGAGGGTACAGCCGAGGCGGCTGCTCCTGCTGAATCTGCCGAGGCTGCTACTCCACCTGTGGATGAGCGACCAAACCGCACGGCTTTCTCCAAGCGTTTCTCCAGTCGCCACAAAGACATCGACTTTGAAGACAAGGAAGCACGCTATGCGGCTATGAACGATGATGCGGACGCTCTGGGCAAGTATGAGGCAAGCGGACAGGCATTGAGCAAGATGCTCGACAACAACAAGTGGTTAGCAGCGATGGTGCTAGATTCCACCAAGAAGGGTATGCACCCATTGGAGTGGATGGCTTCGCAAGGAATCGACATCAAAGCGGCTCTCGAAGACGAGGAGCTGGGCAAGAAGGTAGCCGACCAGATAACCAAATTCCAAGAGAAGGTGGCTGAACAGGAAAAGCACGGTCAGGAGTTGTCCGACAACCTCTTGAAGTCTCGCCAAGCCATGGATAAGCTAGGGCTTTCAGATGATGAGGCAGCAGACCTCTGGGGAAAGGTATGGGGTGTAATAGAGGATGCAGAGCGAGGAGAAATCTCCGCCGATACTTGGAAGCTTTTCTCCAATGCCTACAACTACGATTCGGACATTGCATCGGCAAGAGAAGAATCGGCTATGCAAGCAAGAAACGAGAAGATTCAGAACAAAGTTCGCTCATCTGCTTCTGAGGGCATTCCTCCTTCGCTCGCTAGCTCAGGTGCTGGCAATACTCCAGCCAAGCCAAAGACCAAGAAGAAATCTAGTTTCTTTGATGATTTGTTCTAATCAAGATTATTAATCCATAAAATATAAGTATAAAATGAAGAAAGTTATCAATTATTTTTCTAGCCATCAGTTCATCGTCAAGATGATTCTGATGCTTCTTGCCGTGGTAACAGGCGGAGGCGTGATGGCTGTGGGCGATGCCGTTGAGCCAGACCTGAACGAGCCAGGCTCTAAGCCAGCAACCGCAGAAGAGACCGCAGCCAACGAGCAGGTTGACAAGGATAAGAGCGACTTGCTAGCACCGGGTGGTAAAACAGCAGGTCAGAGTTTGACAGGCACACAGGCTTCCGCTACCCAGATGGAGCGAGGCGGTTTGGAAGAGGAAGACTGGGACACGACCAAGGCGACCCAGTTTCAGCCATACCACACACCGCTGCTTTCTATCGTAAGCAAGTTTACCACTACCGTGCCATGTTCGGGCTATAAGAAGAAGCACGCTCGCTTTGGTGGTGAGACCTTGGACGGAGAAGTAACAGCAAACATTGCAGCTGGCGACTCCATCAAGCTGACCAAGAACAACTTCTCTGGTTCGTTGAAGCCATTCTACGAGGGTTCTACAGCCGTAGTTCCTACCGTGGCTGGTTATAAGATTGGCTCTACTACCGTTCGTCAGGGCAGATTGGAGCTGATTGTAACTTCCGCCAACAAGGCTGGTACGGAGGTGACCTTGCAAGCCGTGAACGGCAAGGCTGTATCGGAGGGTGCAGATTGCGAGTTCTTGGAGAACATGACTTGCCCAGCAATCCCAGTAGGTACTGTTATCCTTGCTGCATCCACCGCACTCTCAGAGAGCCAGATGAAGGTGCCAGCAGAGAACTATCAGCCACGTTCAGCCGAGGTTTACTTGCAGAAGCGTGCGTTCTCCATCGTCTTTACAGATGATTTCGAGACCATGAAGAAGAAGGTGCCTCATACCGTAAGAGACATGAAGGCTGACGCTCTCAACAAGTTTAAGATGCGTGCAGAGCGTTCTTATTGGATGGGCGTGAAGCATCGCATCCACTCTACTACCAACGATGGCGCAGACGAGTACACCTATTTCGCAGAGGGTATCTTGAACCAGCTTACCAACCAGTATGGCATCGGCGAGGTTTACACCTACGAGGACTTGACCGCCATCAGTATGCTCATGTTCACTGACTTTGCCGAGACAGACCACATCTATATGTTCTGTGGTAAGAACGCCATCAAGCGACTGATGAACATCAAGATTCCTGAGGGACGCAAGGAGGTACTCTCTACCCATGAGGAAATCAACATTACCTTCTCACGCTACAAGGACAACTACGGTACCATCGACTTCGTTTGGGATCAGACGCTCGACATGATGCACATGGAGGACTGCATGGTAGGTATGGACTTGAAGGGTGCCCGCCACTACGTGAAGGAGAAGGGCAAGGATAAGACCAACGACATGAGCAAGGACGGCTACGACCCAAGAGAGGCTAAGCGATATATGCACATCGAGGCAGACTGCATCGCTCTCCGTGGCTACAACTCTATTTTGGTAGGTCCAGAGGAGTTTATCACCAACCTTGGCGTTACAGGTATCGTGAATAGCATTATCTCATTGAAGACTCTCCCTGAGACTGCATCAAAGGGCATGAAGGTAGCCCTGATTGAGGACTATGCTTCTGATAGCACTACATACGAGAAGGGTAAGGTATATGAGTATGATGGCACGAAGTGGAATCTGTACGCAGGTATGGACGTAGCTGCATAAGGCTTCTTTTTCATACTTCGACAATATAAAATCACGCAAGTAGGGGCAGGAGTTGAAAGCCCTGTCCCTCTTGCCAATAAACCCAAAGGAAATGATTAAGACATATAGATATAATGAGCTTTGCAACAACATCAGTCTGACTCTGACAGGGGCTAGTGGCAACACCATGCGCTACAACTTCACCCACGGCAACACTTACATGAAGAAATATCCAGAGATTACGCTTCGCAACAAGTATGCGCAAGACCTCTTGGACAATCATGAGCTGGTGAAATCGGGCAAGGTGACTTGCATCCGACAAATCGCTGAGGAATCGGACGTGATAGACGACGATGCAACCACCAAGACCCAGAAGAAGCAGGTACAGACCGAGGAGGTCAAGGGTATTCGCACCACCGATGAGGTTATCGCCTATGTGAACGAGCGGTTTGACAAGGACTGCAAGACGCTAGCAACGGCGATGAAGCACGCTTCGAAGGCAGGGATTATCTTCCCAGACTTCAACGAATAATAGTCGTACGAAAGTACGTGGATTGAAACAACGAGTAAAGCAACACATATATAATTAATGTGAAATGACTGTAGAAGAAATCATCAGACAAGTGCGTTGGTGTATAGACGAGGAATCCAACAACACATCGGACATGGCAGATGTCATAGACGACAAGGAAGATTCGTATATGGACAATATCATAGAGGCGAACATCCCCGATGCTCTTCATTGGATAGCTGTCACTGCAACATCTTCTTCCGCTCTCTCTGGCTCAACTACGACAACCAAGAAGAACGAGGATTCTTCCACGGAATCCAAGAAGGAGAGCACTCCATCTACAGCATCTACCACCACGTCCATACAGGTGGAGGCTTACGAGGATACCGATGATATAGGTGTCCTCACGATGCCAAATACCATTTCCGTGTTCAATATCAATCGTGTCAGAGCCAATGGATGGCACAAGGCAGTAGTGCCAGTGGAAGATACAGACGATGAAGCCTTAATGATGTTCGATGATACTGCCAAGGGAACTTTCGATAGACCGCTAGCAGCCATCATGCGAGTCAATCCGCTCCAAGTGCTCATTCAGCCAAAGCCATCAGGCGATGGTTCCGTTACAATTTCCTACGTGGGAGTGCCTACCGACACCACTACGTCGGAAGGTAGCAATGAGAAGGTGGTGGAAATCTCGGAAACCTTCAAGAGTTCCTTCATCCATTATCTTGCCTTCCTGTTGATCTCGGCTTACGATGATACCAAGGCTAGCCAGATGTACACGATTGCCTTGCAGCAGTTGGGCGTTAGTCAAACCTCAAAACAATAAGCAGTATGGAGTATGTTTCAACCAACTATAGCGAGGAAGAGCTTGCATGGGTATCTCCAGAGATTACTTTGCATCGTGACATCTACCTGATGGTTACCTTGCAAACTCCAGGCAAGCTGGTCATTCGCCAAGATTGCGGCGATGGCAGAAAGCCCAAGGCTCCCCTCTGCCCTCACAAGAACACGACAGAGTTCAAGCTTCGCATCCGTGTAATGCCAGAGACCGCAAAGATTCAGTTATTCACCTCTTCACAACCAAAAGAAATAAAATATGCCTACATATAGAGATGATATTAAACTAGGTTGCAAGGTGCCGATGACGAAGACAGACGACATCAACGACCAAGCTATCACCACCGTCAAGATTCGTGACGGCAATGTTACGACCGAGAAGTTGGCAGAAGGAGCGGTAACTACCGACAAGCTACCCGATGGAGCAATCAAGACCCCTAAGATAGCGGACGATAATATTACCACTGAGAAGCTTGCTGCAGATTCTGTTGTAACCTCGAAGATAGCAGACCAGAATGTTACAACAGAGAAAATCGCCGACCAATCGGTAGATAATTCCAAGCTGTCCCCTTCCTCCGTCACCTACGACAAGATAAAGGACAAATCAGTTATCAC
>DKCU01000125.1 GCA_002451555.1 Candidatus Segatella albertsiae | reverse complement strand
CGCAAAGTTACAAAAAAAATACCTTTTGCCAAAATCTAGAAACGTTTTTTCACTTTATTAGATGATAATAGTTGCCTATTCTACAATATCAGCCGAAATCTTTTGCTTTTACCTGCTGCATATTCTTTTTATTTGACAAAATCCAGATCGCAAAGAATCAAGCACCACTCCCTTCCATGGACCACTTTATTTTTTCTCTGCGCAGGAAAAAATTTTTCCCTGCCTAGGGAGAAATTTTTCCTTAGGCAGGGAAGAATTATTAGCTGGGGATGCAGCTATTGGCAAATTCAGAAAGTTTTTTACAATTCACTATAAGTTCTCTGCTTCTTGCAACCAGATTGTAGAAGTCGCATCCGAAGGCATACGCCAGTCGCCACGTGGACTAAGGCTCACGCTACCCACTTTCGGACCATCAGGCAAGCAACTGCGCTTGAACTGTTGATTAAAGAATCTACGCACAAATGTTTTGAGCCATTTCTTGATGGTCTCTTCATCATAAGTGTCTGGATCATTATCACTTATCTTCACTCGTTCACCTTGTGATTCAAGGAAGGCTTTCTTCGCCAAGAGATAGATTTTGGCAGGGCGGAAGCCGAAGCGCAAGAAGTAATAGAGGAAGAAATCGTGCAACTCGTATGGCCCCACCAAGTCTTCTGTCTTCTGCTTGATGTTGCCATTCTCATCGGCTGGAATCAACTCAGGACTGATAGGTGTGTCGATGATGTCCTGCAAAGTGATGCGGCTCTGCTCATCCACCCCACTCTCCGCCACATAGTTGACGAGATGACGAATCAAGGTCTTAGGAATGCTAGCATTCACTCCATACATACTCATGTGGTCGCCATTGTAAGTAGCCCAACCGAGCGCCAACTCCGAGAGATCGCCTGTTCCGATGACCATGCCGCCGCATTTGTTGGCCAAGTCCATCAAGATTTGGGTACGCTCACGAGCCTGCGAGTTCTCATAGGTGACATCATGCACACTCGCGTCATGCCCAATGTCCTCGAAGTGCTGGGTCACAGCCTTGGCAATACTGATTTCCTTGATGGTAATGCCCAAGCTTTCCATCAAGGTCATGGCATTGTTATAGGTGCGGTCGGTAGTACCAAAGCCTGGCATGGTGACACCGATGATTCCCTTGCGGTTCATGCCGAGCTTGTCGAAAGTCTTCACACACACGAGCAGCGCCAAGGTGGAATCCAAACCACCACTGATACCTACGACAACCGTCTTGGCATGGGTATGCACGATGCGCTTCGCCAATCCCATCACCTGGATATTGAAGATTTCCTCGCAAGAGGCCTTCATGTCAGAAGAAGTAGGAATGAACGGATGCGGATTGACCTCACGTTCCAAGACGAAATCGCGAATGTTCTCAGAAGGAGACGCATCAATGACACGGATGCCAAACTGCTTGTCGAGTACAGAATACTTCACGTTTCGCTGCGCATTGACGTAGGTAGAGTTGGTGCGTCGTTCAGAACGAAGCTTCTCCACATCTATCTGAGCCACAACCATTTGAGGTTCGATACTGAAACGTTCACTTTCGGTAAGCAACTTACCGTTCTCGTAGATGAGCGCATTGCCGCCATAGACTACATCCTGCGTACTCTCACCGAAGCCACAAGAACTATATACATACCCTGTGATGGTGCGAGCACTCTGTTGGGAAAGCAAACTCTTCAAGTAGGCGTTCTTACCAATCAGTTCGTCGGTAGCCGAAAGATTAAAGATGACATCGGCTCCAGCCAATGCCAACTTATTGCTTGGAGGAGCAGGAGCCCAGACATCCTCGCAAATCTCCACTCCAAATTGGAAACCATCGAAAGTACGGAACAACTGCACATCGGGCGACAACCTCACCTTATGTCCGGCAAACCTTACCTCCTGGTCACGCAAGTCTTGTGCTGAGGCAAACCAACGTTTCTCATAAAACTCACTATAATTAGGCAGGTAAGTCTTTGGCACGATGCCCAAGATTTGACCATGCTGAATGACGATGCCACAGTTGAGCAACAAGTCGCCAGCAACCACCGGAGCACCTACTATAGAGATGATGTCGAGCTTACGAGTAAAGTCGAGCAGCATCATAATGCTCTGCTCCGTCGCCTCCAAAAGAATTTGCTGACGAAACAAGTCCTGACAAGTATAACCCGTCAACGACAACTCAGGGAACGTAATGACATCCACGCCCTTGCCCTCAGCCAAGGCAATTTGTTCCTCTATTTTTTGCGTATTGAAAATGACATCACCCACACGAACGGCAGGAATTGCGCTTGCCACTTTCATAAAACCATATTTCATATTCATAGTTCTAATCTTTTAAATATCAAAGACTTTCTGACGGCAGCAACTTCCTATCTGATGGTAACCTGTGTCGCTCCGTAACCATATTCTTGGAAAGAAGCATCCTGGTAAGAGCAAGACTTATATCGGTAGTTCAGCTCATGCACGATTGCCTGACGAAGCACGCCCTCGCCTTTGCCATGGATGAAGATGATTTTCTGTCCCTTCTTGTTTTTGTATTCCGCCATAGTCTTCTTGAACACATCCATCTGGTAGTGCAGGATATCAGCGGAATTCATGCCCGCAGTCGTCTCCAGCACCTCGTCGGCATGCAGGTCGATAATCACCGTGCCGTCATCCTTCTTGCGTTTTTTCTTGCTTTCGTTGGAGATAACTTTCTCGTCCTTGTACATCTGCTCCTTCAAACGTTTGGAGTCGATGACCAATGGACGAGCCACCTCGTCGTTCTCCACGATGGTGAAGAGCAAGGCTGGAGTCTCGAAGAAATCATTCTCCTCGAAGAGGTGCAACTTGTAGAACTTCACTGGGTCCAAGCGGAACTGCACGTCGGTGGCAGGCTTGAGCAAGAAAGGCTTGTCCTTCTTGTATGCCGTCATTTGGATGGCGATATGTCCCATCTCGTTGAGCACGTCACGACCGAATTCCTCGATAAAGAGCTTCGTGTTAGGCTCCACCTCGCCACAAGCCTTCATCGTCCAGGCATTGCCCTCGGCTACGAGATAAGTATAATGGATGTAATAGTTGCTGTCATTGACAAAATAAGTCTCGAAACGAGTGTTTGTAATCTCCTTGATGTCGATAGGAACGAAAGCAAGATAAGCACTCAACTTATTGCCACCATCACGCTCACGGGCAGGAGCCTGGAAGGTAATCTCACGGTCGGCAGCGTCGTACTCCTCGACATTCATATCGACATGCTCGTCATGCTCATTGAGTATCGACTTGATGCTGCGACTGTCATGTTTCAACTCCGTGTTGGCACGTTCCTCGGCAGCTTGCTTGGCATCCATCTTGGCAGAAATCATCTTGCCCATGGCATAGTCATCTTGCTCCACCACTACCACATCGTGGATGGAAGTTGGAATCTCGAAGCCATCCTCGTCCTCGACCAAAACGACATCCTTACCTTGGAAGCCTGATATCTTACCGCCTCCCACTTCACTTAGGAATCTTACTTTATCACCGATTTTCATTATCTTATTTATTTTTTGATTTTCTATATTTTCACAAGAAGGAGCACGTGTTATCTCCTTTTAATCTTTTGCAAAGATACAAAAGTTATTCTAAATGAAGAAAATATTTATCTTTTTTATCACAAAAAGCCCGACTCCATCCCCAAAAGAGACAGAATCGGGCTAAAACTTATTACTTTGATTTACCTTAAATCCTTCGTTTGACTCATTATCTCATGAGTACTTTCTTACCATTGACGATAGCGATACCATGATAGGAAGCATCCACACGCTGACCTTGCATATTATAGATGACAGCACGAGCCGCCTGTTTGGTCGATACTTGACCAATGGCAGTGGAGACTTGCTTGACCATGCCAACCTTACCACTGGCATCATAATAAGCGCCATTCTCAAAATCATAGTTTACAGTCTGCGGACTTCCATTGGAATTGAAAATGATGTGCGTAGGTTCAAAAGCATCTTTCTCGATTGCCCAAAGATATACATCCTTGCCATTGTTGGTTCCTACTTTCGAGACGTGCTCGTCACTTCCAGGCCAAGCCGCATACAAGTTTTTGCCTATCGTTTGGTTCCATGTCCAAGCATTGATGGTCCCATTCCATGAGGAAGAGTTTTCGAAATAGCAGAAAGTCTTTCCCTCCTGCCATGTAGCACAAGACGGCAAGTTAGAAGGGTCTGGGTCAGGATCAGGAGGTGTCGGGCCTTCGCCATCATAGATGACGGCAATGCCCTTGTCGCCTACCTTACCAGAAATCTTAGAGGCTGTCACCGTGAAGACATTGCCGCTCACCTTGTCGGTGTAAGTGCCAGCCTTCACCCAATTGCCCTTGCCATCTCCATTGGTCACACTCACATTACTATTTCCACCTGAAGCCAAGACGATGACTGCACCGCTCTTGCGACATTGCGCCGCCACACCTTCCTCGTGAACATAGTAATTGGGTTCACCAGCACAGAGATTGTGGAGATGATTGACTGCAGCTACCTCGGCATCCTTGAAATGGGTGCTGCCCTTGACTGCCACCTTGATGGCATGCTTGTCTTTCTCGAATGGGCGTGAGAAGTAAAGAGCAGTTGCCCCATTGTTGCCAGCCACAATGGCGTATGCACGGTCGATATTGTTCTGCGAGATATTCTTTGACTCGCCGCCATCGTTGCTATAAGTGTCATGGCTCTCGCCCCAATATACCAACTTGTTGTCGGCTGCGCCTTTTTGATTGAAACAGCCGATGGACGGATTCACCTGACCACTATTGAAAGAAGCCGCAAAGTCATTGCCATACTTATTGTCCGTGATGCTGATGTATTTCTGATATTCAGGGAAGAGCTGGGTGTCGTCACCACTGGTACCGTCGAGTATCTCACCATAATTGTACATGCTCTGGTCGGGCACGTTCTGCCAGAAGGTATCACCCTCGGAAGGCAAGCCGATATGTTTGGCGGCATCCCAGCGAATGCCATCGACACCACAAGACTTCAGTTCCTGCACGTACGCCTTGATTTTCTCCTGCACACGAGCATCCTCCGTCTTCAAGTCCCACATACCGATCTTACCATGGGTCACTTCCCAACGATTGCCATAGTTGATGTCATGCCCGAGGTCGTCGTGATAAAGACTTTGGTCTTGCCAAAAAGGAGCCACATACTTCAAGTCGCCATTGGTGTGGTTAGCCACCACATCCACGATGACCTTGACACCATACTGATGGGCTGCTGCACAAAGCGAAGCAAGCCCAGCCTTGTTGCCCAAACCATTCTCACCCACCGTATAGTCGTATGGCTGATAGAGCATATACCATGCCGCCCCCGCTGGCTCACGAGGATGAGCTGGAGATGTCTGCACGGCACTGAAACCTGCTGCGGCAATGTTGGCCAGTTCTTCCTGTATCTGACTGTATGTCCAATCAAAACAATGCAAAATAACACCATCCTGGATATTGTCCTTCAGACCATACTTGTTGTCCGAAGCCCATGCCTGCACCGACATCAGCAGGCATAGGAGCAAGAACATTCTTCTCAATATTTTTTTCATACTCAACTATTTATTATACCAATAATATACTAATTTATACCAAAGACAACTATGTGCCCTTTGTAAAGAACTTACTTACTATAAGAGTCGATTACTTGATAACAAACTTTCTTCCATTCCAAATGTAGATACCTGGAGCGAGTACATACTCTGCATCAGCAATCGAGCTTACCTCCGCCACCTTGTTTCCGTCCAATGTATAGACAGCAGATTTCTTAGCCAAAGACGAAACCGCCGAAGATACCGAACCAATACCTGTCATCACATCGGTTTTCTTAAAGTCTCTTGCCCCATCGTAGGTAAAGAAACTTGTCTCGGTAACGCCCTTGATGTCGGCTGTCTGCAAACCGCTACCATTATTGAAGATGATATTGAAACTTTCTTCATTATCCACCGTCAGAGTCCAGTAGTCTGTTCCGCCAATGTTAGTTTTTGACGAGAGTTGAGTTCCAGGCCATTCGCCACAAAGCTTTTTCACAGGAGAATCGTCCGTCCAAGCGTAAACGTATGGAGCATTTGTTGCCTTCACATATACGACAATCGAAGCATTCGGATCCACCTTCTTATAAGTGACAGAGCCATTAGCCTCCGAGTTTTCCTCATTGACGGCGCCCCATGCCACAGACTTGGTCTCGCCATACTTCATGCCACCACCGACAGTAAACGTCTTGCTCTCGCCCGGAGTCAGATATACTTTATCTTGACCCTCTATTTGATACCATCCACTCTTGGCATCCTCTGCCAAAGTAGCCGTCACGGTCTGCGTCTCTGTACGGAAACTACCGCCAGCGGGATTAAAAGTCACGGTAGATGCCAACACGGCATCAGAATAGCCATAGTAGGTATCGGTACCAGCCTCTTCGTTGCCATCGTAGTCCTGACCAGACTTATGCTGTGGGTTGGAAGCATAGATGAAAGGACCATCCTCGCCTATCTTGCCACCATTCCAGTCCTTGACCAACACACGCACCTGACCTTGCGTCTGTGGCGCATCGACCGTGATGGTAGAACCGCTATACTTCTGTCCTGTTACTACATCCGTATAGGTACCACTTGGACATCCCGTGAATGTAGCACCACCATTGAGTGCCACAAGAGCATAGCTATTTTTGTAAGCTCGCTTGAAGGCTATACCACCCTTGGCCTGGCATCCATCGCTGGTCCACTGGCCCTTACGAAGAGCAGGTACAGCCTGGCGAATCTTGTTGAGTCGAATCAAGTGCTGCGCCAAGTCATGGTTCAAGCTGGCCTGTGCATTACCTGTTGCTGTATATTCACCGAAGTCATTTGCCTTGACATCGCCAGTGATATAGCCACCAAAATAGGCGCGCCCCGTATTGGACAGCGGTCCGTTAGGTCCATCGTCTATGACCTGTCCACGACGGAATCCAACCTCGGATCCATAATAGATGCAAGGTATGCCACGGAAGGTGAACATCAGGGAAAGATTCTCAGCCCACTGTGCATCGCTACCCGAGAAGCGAACTCTGTCATTAGGCTGCGGACCGTAGTCATGACTATCCACATACACCACATTGTAAGTAGCATCATTGTAGTGACTGTCACCACCCTTCGCCAAGCCATAGGCGCTGGCTGCATTGCTGAAATTGTAATGCAAAGGGAAGTCTATGACATGGAAGCCGCTGCTCTGCGAGTAGTCCGGCTCATGGTATGCGCCATTCTTCATGAATGTATTATTGCTGGTCGGTGAGTTCTTCGTGTCCTGAAGACAAAGCGTCATGTTGCCCAATGGCTCTGCTCCCTCTGGCACATACTGCTTATCCCACCAAGAGGCATCGCTGTTCCAACTGTCGATGAGACTCTGGTCTGACTTCCATGTATAATAATAAGGTGAGAGACAGTCCTGCCCCCTATATTGCACATCTCCAAATCGGGCACAGACCTCACCATACATGAAGAAAGGAGCCTGGTTGAGACGCTTGCTCTTATATTGCTCTCCGAGCGCAGTAAACTGAGGGATGAAGACCTTGTTGAAAGTCAGACGAGAGATATGTCCGCTCGTATCAATACGGAAACCATCCACGCCCATCTTGATAAACTCACCATAGCACTTGACGAGATACTCAGCCACAGCATCATTCTCGGTATTGAGATCCACGCAGTCGCCCGCTATCTGTCCCCACCAGCGAGAAGGGAAATCCCAGTTCCACCCATTGGCCACATGATGCCAGTAGTTGTGGGTATCATGGTTCTTGCCATCGGTATTCTTCATCAAAGCCAAGCGACGCTGATATTGTATGTTCTCATTGGCGAGATAGTCGTTGCCGAGTTTGCTCTCGTCAGGAATCATGCAAGCGTTGATGTTGGCTTGGTTACGAAGCTTGGTATTACGAGTGAACTCCTTGCAGAGAGTTTCCTCGCCGAAATTGCCAGTATGGTTGAGCACGATGTCAAGGATGACCTTGATGCCCTTGGCATGAGCCTTGTCGATGAGTTCCTGAAACATCACGTCCCCACTCTTCTTCCCGTCACCGCTCTGATAGCGACAATCCACATGGGTGAAGTCCATCGCATGGTAGCCATGATAGTCGTAACCCGATGCGTTCTGAACGACCGGGGTAATCCAGATGGCGGTGAATCCAAGAGCCTTGATGTAATCGAGTTTGTCGATGATACCCTGGAAGTCACCTCGCCAACATGGATCTCCCGTTGCTATCTGACACTGTTGGTTGTCCCAGCAGAGCACGTTGTTCTTCGGATCGCCATCGTAGAAACGAGTGGTAATCATAAAATAGATACTCTCGTCACGAAAGTCTGTACGATTGTCTGTAAAATCGTCTGCCGCCATAGCTTGCGATGACACTGACATGAGCATCGAGGCAGCCCATAGTTTGAAAGTAAATTTCCTCATTTTTCTGTTTGTTATTAAGTTAAGATGTTTTGGTTGTTATTTCATTTGCAAATATAGTTACTTTTCAGAAAACTATCATTATCAAATAGCGAATATCATATCATATTATTGCGCAAACGATTACACAAATATATTTACATTGTAAGATACAATGAAAGCAGAGGTTGTATCGCTACGACCCCTGCTTCTAAGTAAAAGATGATTAATAAAAATTATATTGTATATATAAACTTTCTTTACATTACATCAATCCCATGGCGAAAAACTATCAGGCCAACCATTGCCGCTTTCGACTTCATCGGATTCATCGCTCCAAAGAGCAAATCCATTCTTCTTGGCACATGAGCCACCATAGTCGTTTTGGTCCATATTGATACCATTATAACCGAAGTTATAAGAGTCTTCCGACCCTTCCAACAAAGCAGTTTGCGAAGAGAGCGCAAATACGGCTGTCGTTGGCTTCATATATATTTTTTTCATAACTACTTTTCTGTTACTTATTTTACAATATACCTATTTTTATATTGGAACACTTCATTCCAATGACACTTACTTGATGACAAGTTTCTTACCGTTGTGGATGTAGATACCGCCCTTGACAGGAGTGCTTACTTGAAGTCCGCTCAAGGTATAGTACTTGCCGTCAGCCTTAGAACTTTCCTTATGTATTTCCACGATGCCAGTAACACTACTGTTATCATCTGCCTGAGCGAAATCGAAGAAGAGAGCAGGCACTTTCTTGGCGTTCGTCTGAGAATCGAAATCATTGTAACTAGTACCCAGCATATTCAAGTCATCGCCCAATTTCTCATTACTTACAGGCAGGTAAGCACTATTGGAATAGAACGTGCCGCTACCGCCTGAAATCCAGAAGCCCAAGACATATTGGTCTTTCTTGATGTCATCAGTCTCTTCCTTGATGCCAAAAGCAGTCATTCTGTGGTAGAATCCGAAGAGGTAGTTATATTCTATCTGGTTTCCATTCATCCTGAAAGTCGGAATATTCTGAGCAGTGACGCAAGTTCTCAACAAGTTGGTTTCCGTATATTCCTGAGTCAAATTTGTTGCAGCCTCCATCGGAACAACCAAGGTATTGTAGCTGGTGAGCGACTTTCTTGCTTTCAGCACAGCATCATCAGTTTTGGCGAGGTCAATGTTTCTCACCGCTAGGATCACACCCGTATTGGCTGGTATGATGTTCTTGTCGCCTTCCTTGTCTGTAAGCTTGGTCAAGGTATATTTAGCCGTTTTCTGATTATTCATTACGTCCTCAGACTGAGACATACTGCTCACTACATATACATCCACATAGCTTGGTACCTTCCATGCCTTCTTACCACTCCAAGTTCTGAAATATCTATAGTTGCCACGATAAAGGACGTTGCGAACATTATCCTCACGCTTATAGACCACATCACCAAAGTCACGAAGTTCGAGGTCATGGTTCTCGGTGATGGTGTAGTAATACTTGTGAGCTGGATTTCCGTCTGTACCAGTATAAGTATAGATGTAGAACCTAACCGTCCATCGGTTGGCATCTCTATTCCAGATTATATGATAATCAGCCTCATTATGCTCATCAGATTGTGTGTAGCAGACCTCATTAGGGTCGGAAGCAGTAGCAGCATGACCAGGATTTTCAGAATCATAATCTACTCTTGCCTTTTCGTTTTCATCATCCTTGGTATTCTCATGCCAATTGATTGACTGCTTATGATTGCCAACAAATCTAAACTTAGCAGAGCCATCATCCTGAGCAGTTGTCACTAGAGTAAGCTTATAGCAGTTCTCATTTTCATCCCAAGTCATGTCGCCAGCAGTAGAATTCCACAGCCATGTTCCATTATCAGTAGTGGTGCCAGGAATAGCATCTCCGACCATGGAGATGGAATTGATTTGTTCGCGACCACCAAGCTGAATGATTTCTGCAGATACGCCACCATGTCCTTTCTCGTCGTTGACGCCCTTGTTAGTATTAAGTTCTACTGTATATAATCCCTCAGAACCAGTGCTTACAAAACAACCATTCTCACTAAGTACCTTGGCATCATTATAGTTCAAACCACCATTACCCAAGAGAAAAAGCTTGTTATAGGTAGGACGGTCTATCTTGTTGGTCATAGCTCCATAACCTTTATATTCATAGCCATCGTAGATTGGAGTATTGCTCCAAAGGTCATTTGTCACTGCATAATACTCAACTCCTGGCTTCATATACAAACTGGCATAATACTTTCCTGAATTGAAGTTAGATGAAATATCTGTGCGTTGGCTAAAGACCGCTAGCGCTGTAGATGTATTTTCTTTACTAACGAAATATGCCACACGCTTTAAATCGGTATATTCGATTTTCCAACTAGATGGTTTCTGAGTATTTTTATCTACTGTCAAATAGATGGCATAAGAGCCATCCTGACCTCCCTCATCATACTGCGTGCGACGAGTAGAGAGTTGCCAATAGTTGTTACCTTCAGCTATTTCCTTACTAGCCGTAAGATTGTACGGACCTACAGACCCTATGTTATTTGATACCACTGGACAAGTATTATTGATTCCATAGCCTTTTTTTCCAGGACCATATACTCCCGTTTTCTTGCCAAATTGATTGACGCTCATAACTTGCGCCTTAGCTGTCAAGGTTGCAGGAATCTCCACCATATACACGGTATTTCCTTCAGCGTCATTTCCTTGCTGTTGGAATTTAAACACCGCATCATCGTAGTTGATGTCAGAGCCATCGAAGTTGAAGAAGTTGCCCACTAGGTAATAGCCTTCGGTATAGACACGTCCAGCGAGTGGATTGATAGCATTAGAACCACCTCCTCCATTGTCATCACTCTTCACCTTGCAAGAGACATTTCTTTTGCTGGCATCAGAAGGATCATTGACAAAAGTGAATACATAAGTTGTACCCTTGGCCATAGAGGCACAGAAGCTATTATTAGCGTACGGATACGAGCCATTGATGTTGGTATCCGTGTAATGATTGATTGTGTATGGGGATGTGGCGGTCAAATCTGTACCATTGACATCCGGAGCCATCTGCCCATTCCAGTCACTTCCTCTAAAACGAAAATACAACTTGGCGCTCTTGGCACTCGTATATTCCAATGAATAAGAGTTATCACCCTTATCCGTCAACTTCTTGTCAAAAGAACCCCAAGTCTCGTTTTCAAAGCAACCTACGACATAAAAGTCGGTAGCTTTTACCATTTGCGATACAGACAGCAAAGCCCATACCAGCATGAACAATGTAATAAATCGTCTCATCTTTTATTAAGCGTTTAGTTAAGTTTATTATTGATGTTAAGTTTTATCTTGTTAGCTAATGAATAGCATCGTTGTTTAAGTTTGCAGGGGCAAAAGTAAGCATAAAAAATGAGATAGAGATATTCAGGAAAGCAGTTTTCGACCATTTGCTTGCGCAAACGATTACACGCATAGGAGACATATTTGTCGATTATTTGGATAAAAAAGAATGTTACAAGCATTACCACAAACAAGACAAAGGGTGTTTAAGGCAATGCTTGCAACATTCTTCTTTTTGCACGAAAAACTTACATACTACGGTTGTTTCTTATTACATACTACAGTTGTTTCATATATTCAGCACACATCTCGGCGCATCGCTCGCCATCGACACCTGCGGAGACGATTCCACCGGCATATCCCGCTCCCTCACCACAAGGGAAGAGTCCCTGGATGCGGACATGCTGGAGCGTTTCCCTATCACGCACGATACGAACTGGCGATGAGGTACGAGTCTCGGTCGCTATCAATATCGCCTCATTGGTCAAGAAGCCATGGGCATTCTTGCCAAATGTCTTGAAGCCCTCCTGCAATCGCTTGCTCACGAAGTTTGGCATCCAGAAATGCAACGGACTGCTAATCAAGCCCGGCGCATAACTGCTTTTTGGCAAGTCATAGCTCAATCGGTTGTTCACAAAATCTGCCATACGTTGCGAAGGAGCCGTCTGCTTCATGTTGCCCTGTTGCCAGCATTGCTTCTCCAGTATCTCTTGGAAATACATCATCGAAAGTGAAGAGTGAAGAGTGAAGAGTGAAGAATTCTCTTGTCTATCCTGACCCTTTAAAACTTCTTGGTTCTTCAATTCCAGCTCTTCCAATATGGTAGAGTGCTCCTTGACGAAAGCTTCCACATCCTCAGGATGCGTCTCCACGACCATGCCAGAGTTACTCCATGCCGTGCCACGGTTGCTCGGGCTCATGCCATTGACAACGAGTTGCTCGGGACCTGTGGCGGCAGGAATCACGAATCCACCCGGACACATACAGAAACTATAGACGCCACGTCCATCGACCTGGGTCACGAAGCTATACTCGGCAGCGGGCAAATACTTGCCACGGCCGTTCTTGCTATGATACTGTATCTGGTCGATGAGCTGCGAAGGATGCTCCAAACGCACACCCACGGCAATGCCCTTCGCCTCGATGTCTATCTTGGCAGAAGCGAGATAGCGATACACGTCCCGGGCACTATGTCCCGTGGCGAGAATCACAGGGCCACGGTAAGTTTCCTCAGCACCAGTGGCAAGATTGACAGCCTCCACACCTATCACTCTATCGGTGGCAGCAGCATCGGGAGCGACCATCTTTCCCTCGCTCTCCAAAATCAAGCGAGTCATCTTGGTCTGGAAATGCACCTCTCCACCACACTTGATGATGGTGTTGCGCATATTCTCGATGACACGAGGCAACTTATCCGTACCGATGTGAGGATGCGCATCGGCAAGGATATTGGTGTTGGCTCCATGCTGGCAGAAGACATTCAATATCTTATCGACATTGCCACGTTTCTTGCTTCGGGTATAGAGTTTGCCGTCGCTATAGGCACCGGCACCACCCTCGCCAAAGCAGTAGTTGCTCTCGCCATCCACCTTCTGGGTCTTGGTGATATTGCTGAGGTCCTTCTTGCGCTCACGCACATCCTTTCCACGTTCCAAGACGATAGGACGGTAGCCCAACTCTATCAATTTAAGCGAGGCGAAAAGGCCGCCAGGCCCCTCGCCCACCACGATGACACGAGGCCTACTGCTCACATCGGGATATTCCGTATGAATATATTGGTCGTCTTGTGGAAACTCATTGATATAGGCACGTACCTTCAAGTTGACGAAGATAGTACGCTGACGTGCATCAATGCTACGCTTCAACACACGCACTTGGTTGAGAGTCCTGACATCCAGCCCTTTCTCCTTGGAGAGATAGCGCTTGATGCCTTCCTCGCTCGCTGCCTGTTCGGGCAGAATTCTGATTTGATATTCTTGTATCATAATTTAATTTTTGAAAGTTATGATTACACTTCCCTTACCTTTTTACCTTTTTACTTTTTTACCTTTTTACCTTTTTACACTTCCATCTCTGCTAACACTTTCCATGTATCGAGGTCGTACATCGTAAACTTGCCGTCTTCGAGCGTAGCGAAAGTTGGCACATTCCCTCCCTTCGGGAAAGTGATGCTACCCGTATTGCAGACTGCACGGCTAATAGACTTGCCCTCCTGAGAAGAAGGAACTTCCACATGAGAAAGTTCCCAGAGATGAGAGTGTCCATAGATGATCGCATCGTATGGTCCCTTAGGCATGTTCTCCTTATTATATATATGTCCATGCGTCAACAGATAACGCTTGCCATCATCCACCAACAAGGCATAAATCTCCATGATAGGGAAATCGAGCAACATCTGGTCCACCTCCGCATCGCAGTTGCCTCGCACTGCAATAATCTTATCAGCCAAGGCATTCAGCCTCTCCACGATACCTTTCGGATCAATGCCATCGGGGATGCGATTGCGAGGTCCATAGTTGATGATGTCACCCATGATGCACATCATGTCACATTTCTCTTTCGCAAAGAAATCAAGAACTTTCTCCAAGGTTGGCAAACAACCATGGATATCGGAAAATAACAGATACTTCATATTACGTTACATTTTTTGTGCAAAGGTAATAAAAAAAAATGATTACTTTGCAAAGCTACTCATTTTTTCAGAAAAAACAAACGTTTGCTTCGTCTTTTACAAATATTTATGCTAACTTTGCGGTCGAAATGGCTTTTCCACCGAAAATGCAACAAACCATTTAGAATAAAAAGAAAGCATCAATTAAAATAAATAAGCAAGATTACAACAATGAACGATTTTCTTCCGCAGCTCAAGAAACTCTCTCCCATCGCCACCGCCAAGAACAACAAGACGATGATGGGAAAGGAGATTTTCTTCCTGTTGAAACCCACCGAGAACGATGTCCTCATCATTCCAGTAGATAAGAAACTGAAGCCTGTAGAAGCAGACTTCCATTACTACACAGGCGACACTTCGCAACTCCTGCGAAGCCTCGATGCCATCAAGGAAGAGATGGCCTTCCAAATTTCGTGGGACGAAAACGAAGGGAACGATGTGAGCCTCAACCAAAACCCTCACCTTCTCTACCAGCTCATCAGATGCAAGAACCTCGTGGATGAGAAGGGAAGCAACATCAGCGTTTCTGCCGATGCCACCGTCTTGCAACTGCTCTTGAAGAAACAAGGCAACACCATTGTTCCTAAGCTCGTGGTTGCAACAGAAGGAGATGGAGAAGCAACAGAAGGAGATGGAGAAGCAACAGAAGACAAACCAGCAGGAGAGAAACTAGCAGCCAACACAAGCAAACGTCTCTGTTTCTTATCCGATAGCTTCGTATTATCAGATACCAAGGATTCATCATCTCCAAGCACTTCCACCATTTACCCCATCGCATCAGTTGGCGACAACTATCGCCAACTCAATTACTTCCTCACCCCCTTTGGCGAGGACATGATGGAGCAATACCTCTCCGTATTTTTCTCATTCATCGAAAACGTACAGGTCATCTACGAGGACTACACCGTGGAGTTCTCCGACAACGACATCATCCCTACCCCTTCCCTCTCCTTCGAGAAAATCGACGCCGACAAGACGCTTTTCCTACGACTGATGGAATCGGTGAAGGGACTGCCGCTCGACTTCGTTCAGCAGTTCGACCTCAGCATGGTGGCCTCGCTCTCACTGGAGAAGAAAATCAAGATAAAGCGACTGGCGCACCTCCCCATGGACGAGGCCATCGCTTCCCTAAAAAAGGAAATCACCGCCTATGCCCCGAGCAAGGAAGCTAAGAAGGAGGTCTATAACGAGGCCAATCTCTTCATCATACCCGAAGAGACCGCAGGTCCCTTCCTGCTCCATGCCCTGCCTTCACTCATCCGCACCTACCAGCTAGTGGGTGCCGAGAAACTGCGACAGTACAAGGTGAAGCCTGTCATGCCGAAACTCAACATCAACCTCTCGTCGGGCATCGACTTTCTGGAGGGCGACGCTACCATCGAGGTGGAGAACGAGACTTTTTCCCTACAACAAATTCTCTCGCAATACAACTCCAAGAAATACATCCAACTCAGTGATGGCGACCGTGCCATCATCGATGATGGCTATATGCGCAAGTTGGAGCGCATTTTCAAGCACAAGAAGGGCAAGGACGGCAAGGTGAAGGTATCCTTCTTCGACCTACCAGAAATCGAAGACCTCATCAACGGGCCACTCGAAGGCGAAGCATTCAAGCACCATCGCGAGGTATATGAGGGATTCAACCACCTCGCCGAGGAGAAACTCAAGACCCCGAAGTTGCAAGCAAGACTTCGTCCTTACCAGGCAGAAGGCATCAAGTGGATAAAATATCTATATGACAACAACTTGGGCGGTTGCCTTGCCGATGACATGGGTCTCGGTAAGACCGTTCAGACCATCGGCGTACTCACACTCATCTATCCGAAGGTGAAGAAGCCTACGCTCATCGTAATGCCACGCAGCTTGCTCTTCAACTGGCAAAACGAACTACAGAAGTTCGCTCCCCAGCTCTCTGTCTATACCTACTATGCAGGCGACCGAGACATCAAGGAGGCGATGAAGCACCAGGTGATTCTCACCACCTACGCCATCGTGAGGAACGATGTCAAGGAGTTCAGCAAGAAGGATTTTCATTATGTCATACTCGACGAGAGCCAAAACATCAAGAACATGACCACACAGACCACACAGGCAGCCCTCCTGCTCCATGCCGAGCATCGACTGGCCCTGAGCGGTACACCTGTGGAAAACAATCTCTCGGAACTTTATTCGCTGTTCCGATTCCTCAACCCAACAATGTTTGGTACGCTCGATGACTTCAACAGCCGCTACGCCGCCCCTATCCAAAAGGACGGCGACAAGGACACACTGTTGAGTCTGCGTAAGAAGATATTCCCATTCATGCTCCGCCGTCTGAAGAAGGACGTGCTGAAAGACCTGCCTGACCGCATCGAACAGACACTCTACGTGGAGATGAACGCCGAACAACACGACTTCTACGAGCGACGCCGCCAGTACTACTTCAACCAGGTACGTCAAACCATTGCAACAGAGGGCATACAGAAATCACAGTTCATCATGTTCCAGGCATTGAACGAGCTTCGTCGCATCGCCTCCATCCCAGAGAGCCTCAGCGATGGTCACATCCAATCGCCTAAGCTCGACCTGCTGACCGACACCCTCTTGGAAGCTGTGGCCAACGGACATAAGGTGGTGGTATTCTTCAATTTCATCGCCGGCATCGAACAGCTCAGCGAGCGACTCGACCAAAACGGCATCGATTATGCTTGTATGACGGGTTCTACCAGAGACCGCCGCAGCATCGTGGAGCGATTCCAAAACGACCCTCAGTGTATGGTAATGCTGATGACACTGAAGACGGGAGGCGTGGGCTTGAATCTCACAGCCGCCGACACCGTGTTTATATTTGAGCCATGGTGGAACAAGGCTGCCGAAGAACAAGCCATCAACCGCTTGCACCGTTTCGGACAGAAGGCAAAAGTCCTGAGCTACTCGCTCATCACCCAGCAGACCATCGAGGAGAAAATCCAGCTCCTGCAGCAGCAGAAAGCCGAGCTTTTCGAGGGACTGATAGGAGCAGACAGCTCTTCCTCCAAGCAACTCTCCGAGGAAGACATCAACTTCATACTGGGATAAAGAAAAGATGCAATTAATAAACAAAAAACGAATAAAAAGGAAAATATGTTAAAGGATCTCTTCGGGAATTTGATTCCACAATCAGAAGAAAACAAGGATATGAAGCCCGTCTCATTAAATAATGACAAACGCCCCGCCAAGGAGATTTTCATGCCCTCTGATGAAGAACGCAAACGCCTCATAGAAATACTGGGCAGTTACACGTTGGCAGACTTACAAGAATACTTAGATCCATTCTATAAGTTTGCTCGCAAATATCGCCTCTATTACATCGACAAGAACGGCAAGCAGAAGTGTCCATCAGAGATAAGCTACATTCTGTCAGGAGAAAAGAAGCTCAAGAACAACTGGATACGTTTCTTCGCCATCATGCGTTACTATCGCAATCTACACTATTTCCTAGACGAAATGCCGAAGCCAGAAAAAGACCTGATGCAGATAGTATTGGAGAATCATTTCGTAAGCGAGGCTGAAGCAGAAAAGCTGTTGGGCGAGAAATGCTCCCACAAAGTGAAGAGTAGTTATTATTACGAGCATACGGAATTAATACCAAAGCTCTCCCTTTGGTATGAGTTGCAAAACGCCATTGGCTATGCTCCCGATAGGCCTTGGAGCAATTACAAAGGCAGGACTCCTCATCTTACGCTACAGAAAGGATTGCGCAGAGATTTGTACAAAGCTTTGAATCCAGCAGGCTTCCTCCCCAAGGAAATCAAGGAGCTACCTGCTGACGAGAATTTGCTCACCTACAACAACGAGGTAGCCATTCAAACTATCTTCCCTATGCTCAGGGTGATGTACCGAACCCATCAGATAGAGTTTGGTGCCAACAAGTGTACCGCCACAACCGTCAAGAAGGTTGCCAAGACGACAGGCATCAAAGAGTTTTTCCAAACAGAAAACAAAGACGGTTCTCGTCTGGCTTCCCTCCTCCTTACTAACACCTATTGCCTTGATGCTTCGGTAAAAGGTGTTGGCGACTTCGCCATCGAGGATGACATCAAGAGCATCTGGGGTGACATGGCATCAGAACCAAGTTATTTTCCTGCGCTCATCCTCAACCATATCACAGGGTTCAGGAGGAACCAGATGATAACCTGTTCTTGCGAAGACATCTGTTACGCCTTGATGGCGGTCATAAAAACGCATGGAAAGGGCAGGACATGGCTAGAGGCAGATGACATCTGTAGGATCGCTAGAAACCTCGACGAAGACTCAGAGCTATACAGCATGTGGCTCAGCACATACGAATTTGAGAAGATGACTCTTAAAAACACATACGATGAATACGACATCTTCTCAGAGGACATCATCCAGGAACTGACCCGCCCTTTCATGAAAGGATACATCTTCATGTTGGCTGTATATGGTCTGGTAGAAATCGCATACTGCAAGGAACCAGACCAGGATGCGACATGTTTCTACGATACCTTAAAATATTTTAGGCTGACACCTCTAGGAGAATATGCGCTAGGGATAACCCGGAAATACAAGCAGCCAAAAACAGATGCCAACCATAAGGTTTTTGAACTCTACGAGGACAACTTGATGGTGAAGTCACTGACCGATACCAACCCATACGAGTCGGTATTGAACAATATGGGAACTGCCATATCCAAGAAGCTCTACAAGATAAGCTACGAGACGTTCCTTGACGGATGCTCCTGCAAGAACGACATCACCAACAAGATAAACCTCTTCCACGACTACATCTGCCCTGAGCCACCAGCCAACTGGCAACAGTTTTTCAAGGAGCTAGAAAGCCGATGCAAGCCTATGAAGGCACCGCAGAAGAAATACTCACTGCTACAAATTCCTGCCGACAACAAGGAGCTGCAACGTATCATCCTCACCGACCCTACCATCAGAAAATATACATTAAAAGCTGAGGGATTCATCCTACTGGTGGAAGCAAACAATAAGGGCAAGGTAGTGGAAGCACTGAAAAAGTACGGATATCTATTATAAGTTAGGAGTTAGAAACTTTAGAAATCATTCTATTATGACAAAGAAAAGTAAACATACAGTATTGTTCATCTGCCTCGGAAACATCTGCCGTTCCCCTGCAGGTGAAGGCATCATGAAGAGCCTCGTGGAGAAAGCGGGACTCAGCGACGAGTTTGAAATCGACTCTGCGGGCATCGGCAGTTGGCATATTGGTCAGTTGCCTGACAGCCGTATGAGAAAATGTGGCGCCGAACATGGCTACGACTTCAACAGCCGTGCCCGCCAATTCCAGAAGGCTGACTTCAAGCGATTCGACACCATCGTAGTAATGGACAACGAGAACTATCGAGCCATCACCTCCATGGCATCTAGCCAAGCCGACAAGGACAAAGTGGTTCGCATGGCGGATTTCCTCACCAACCATCGTGAATACACCACAGTTCCTGACCCTTATTACGGCGATTATAGCGACTTCGAGTTGGTCATCACCCTATTGGAGGATGCCTGTCAAGGGTTGTTGCAAGCCTCAATCGAGTATTAGCTGATGACAACATTTAGTCATCAAGGACAGAAAAAGAGTGTGAGCATCGCATTTTTTAGACAAAAGCTTGCGATTATCAAATAAAAGTTGTAGCTTTGCACGCAAAATCGCAATATTGCGGAAACAACCATCAAATTATAGAATTTATGAAGTACTTAGATCCAAAGGCAGACTTGACGTTCAAGAAGATTTTCGGCAAGCATCCTGACTTGCTGATTAGCCTTCTCAACGCCCTACTCCCACTCGATGACAGCGAGCAGATACAAAGCATCAAGTATCTGCAAAACGAACTCGTGCCCGAGCTTTACGAGCACAAGAACTCCATCGTGGACGTCTTGTGCCAGGACGTCAATGGCAGAATGTTTTGCGTGGAGATGCAAATGGAATGGACCACGTCCTTCAAGCAGCGTGTCCTCTTCAATGCCTCCAAACTCTATGTCACTCAGGCACAGAAGAAGGAACGTTACAGTGAACTCAGACCAGTTTATTCCTTGAACCTCGTCAATGACATCTTTGAGCACGATATGCCAGACTGCTTCATCCACAACTACAAGATTGTGCATGACAAGGACAGCGAAAAAGTCATAAAGGGCTTGCACTTCACCTTCATAGAACTCCCCAAGTTCACCCCTCACACCTTCACGGAAAAGCGAATGGCAGTGCTTTGGCTGAGATTCCTCACGGAAATCAATGCCAACACCACAGAGATACCTGCTGAACTAACGGAAAATCCAGAAATCAGCAAGGCATTGGAGGAACTGAAGGTTAGTGGTTTCACGGAAGAAGAACTCAGAGCCTACGACAAGTTCTGGGATGGCGTGCGTGTGGAGAAATCCCTGCAACACGACAGTTTCCAAGAAGGAAAAGCCGAAGGGATGGAAGAAGGGATTGCCAAAGGAAAAGCCGAAGGAATGGAAGAAGGAATCGCTAAAGGCGAGCAGCAAAAGAGCCTTTCCATCGCCAAGAACCTCTTGAAAATGGGAATGACAATCCAGCAAGTAGCAGATGCCACAGGTATAAGCGAAGAGGAAATCAAGCAAATTACTCTTTGAGAGTTTAAGCAAGTTCCCAATAGTTTGACTAACAAATCTCCCTATACGCCACTTCTAAAGAATCTTAGCGTATAGGGAGAAGTTTATTATGACCAGTTACTTATCAAAGATCTCTACGATAGGTACCGTTTTCTCGATACCGTCACGGGTTGTATAACGATAAGTACCCACTTGTCTTACACAAGCATCATCCTCAATCTCTATTTCTTGAGAATCGTAATACTCTTCCCCATCGCTTGCAGGGAAAGCAACCACAACGCCAGTACTTCCCAAACTCGTACTAAAAGCCAAGGCACTTCCATCACGCATTACCTGTATAACTCTAAACTCATTAGAAGGAATTTCCTGCCCAGGTTTCTCAAACCAAACAACGTCATTGCTCCCTATCTTTTGTTTGACAAAAGAGAAAACAAACACAAGGATGATACCCGTTATGATACCACCCACATAGGTCAAGATAAATTTTACTTTTGTAGTCATACGCTTGTTATTTAATAGTTAGTAAAAACTTTCTATTTTACTCTCACCTCAGGCATTCTTGCCTTGAACTCAGAATCAATCAGATGACATTGTTCTTTGATAATACCACGACGATAGATGGCAGGTTGCAAGCAATAGAGGTCAAAAGCTTCCTTATCTACATCCTCGACTTTCTGCCAATGAGGGAAAAGCAATTTCATATATGCCGTAGCTATCCTTTTGATTGCCTTGGAATCACGAACATCCGACTTTGCCTCAAACTCCACCAATTCATCAAACAACAATCCATAAGAGTTCTGGATACGCATAGTGTGCATTATCTCCGAGAAATACTCCACATTGATAGTCCAACCATTGAAAATCATACTATCGTTGACACGTGGCAACTTCCAACCTTCAATGAAACTATGAAAGCGGTCCAGTAAAGCAGATTCTTTGAAATTGCTTGGCAAAGAATCAAAATAGTTTGGTGAAATAGGCAGACGATTTGCCGACAAAGGAATATTACCCATCAGCATCAGTCCACACTCCGAGGTAAACTCATTGTTGTCTATCGTCGTTTTTCCACTCTCCAAATATGATTTCAAAGCAGCCTGAATCTCCGCTGGCTCTTGGAAAATTATAGTCTGAATCTCGTCAAAGACTGTGAAGTCATGATTTTTGATGATACCATTCTGTTGCTTCTGCTTGTCATAAAACAACTTAGCACGAGTAACCTTTCCACCACTTACCAACCATCCATACTTAGACAAGTTTCCAAACACATAAGATTTACCTGTTCCCTTTGGGGCTAACTCTATCACATTCAATCTTGGTTCGATGAATATCAAGAGACGAGTCAAGAACTCCATCTTCTGACTCATCGAGGTAAAGCCATCTGGGTCATATTCCATCGCTGACAACAGGACATCAAACCATTCCTCATTGCTAAAATGCTGACGAGCCTCTCTCAAATATTCTATATCTACAGAACTATAAGGTTTGAATGGCTTAAAGTCAACCATACGCACATGGTTTTTCTTATCGTTGTCGTCATCAGGCAACAGACAGAGTTTCACAATTCCCCACTTCTCGCCATCTACCAGTTCACCAGGATGCTTGGCATATACATAGTCGGGAATAATTCCCTCACGCTGTTTGATGCCATAATCAGGGATGGCGAACTGCTTCTCGCCCTTTACCAAATCAATGTAAATAGAAAAGCGTGCCAACAAAGTCACCTCCTTGCCAGCCAGAATATCATCCTTGACCGTTCCACCATTGGCAGGAATCACCTTGTCTAAGAATGCATTAAGTCCCAAAGTGTCTATCTCGCCAGTACTAATGTTCAAATATCGTTTCAAGAGATAATCCTTGACAAACGAAGGCAAGTTTCGACCAGCAAAAATACTGTTCGTTGCCTTAGGATCTTTGTATATAGACATGGCTGAGAAATACTGTCTCACCTTTTGCTGTAATTCTTCTTTCATAAAACTTCAAAATTAAAAGTCACCAAATAAATCTTCCTCAATTGCACCCATCTGCCAGTGAACAAAACATCTTCCAATTTCCTTTCCACCAACACATACAATCAGCTCCGTTTCATTTTCATCTACTTCAAGAGGGATGGAAACAAACTCTTCCTCGCCCACTTTGTTCAAGGTATATGATTTGTTCCTATATATAATATAAGGTATATCTGAAATCTCCAAGCCCTTAATCTTCAATTTAACCTTAGGGTCTGTGGCAGAAACCTCTGGAGTAAGGATGATTACGCTCCAATGACTATTGCTTGGATTACTAGAGATGACAAAGATTGGAACAAGCACCTCTTCAGGAGTACAACCACCATGTATTCCTTGGTCACGAGGCACCTTATTACAGAGCGACTTATGATTCAACGCACAAACAGTCTTGTTATCATCCAGTATGATATAATTTTTGTCAATCGTCACCTTGCTTGCCTTGCATACAGCTAATCTACCATGATGGTCAGACTCAAACCCTGCCAAATTCAATCCATTCTGCAACTGAGACAAATAAGTAAGACCATGATCGCTTACAATGGCTATTTTCTTGCCAGCATAAGTACGGATTATTTTATCTATCGCCTCCTTTACTACTCTCATCTCAGAGATAATCGTATCAGGATAGCGATTAGTGGATTGATGAGCCATAGCATCCAAGTCTCCCACTTTCATGGTTTGAATATCTACCTCCGAAAGGCGTTGAAGTTCCTTCTTATTTACTTCTGTCGTGGTTGGCAGCAAAGCCCTCGCCACCAAAGTCTCATTCAGATAGATGTTATCTTGCTGATGTTGATTGATTATTGCTTGAATATACGGAATCCATTCCACTCCCAATCCATCTATCCAATAATACACATCTATGTCCTTACGACCAGACAGCAACGTTGCCGTCGTCTTCAAAGACTGATACCAAGTATCAAAAGCTATACTATCTACATTGTGTGTAGCTATTACCTCCTTAACTTCTGAAGTATAGACATTACCCAATTTCGCCTTCTTGTAGTTTTCGATATAAGTAGATACCCATGCACATTGAGGCGTAAGCAATGGTTGGGCTTGCATATAATCATACAAGTCAGGGAAGAATGCCTTCACTTCATTCAAGTTGATAAGTCCCCTACCTAACCAAGCGATAGCCAATTCTTTCTCCTTGCTAGTTATTCCTGAGAAATACTTGATGGCTTCATGATAACCACTTTGCTTGGCTATATTTTCCAAACGATTACCGACAATAACTTCCACATTCTCTGAAAGTTTCACATTTCTGAGAGAAGCCTCACAGAGACAACAGCGGCGTTCTTCCATCTCAGTTTTCACGGTGGTCATATACATGACAACCTCCGTAAACAAATCTGCATTGGAATAACTATTCAATTTTGACAAGCAAGTTGTCAAGAAGCCATCACCTTTATTCAACATGGTATAACAAGAACATAGCAACCATCTATCAAAGTTACTACTATGAGAGAACCATATCTTCAAGAACGACTTGTATGATGAAATCTCACTCACATCAAAATATCGAGCAACAAAAGAGCATAACTCGAAGTCTTCGGACAGATTGATTTGTTCCGCCAACAATCGCCAATTATCCTCATCCTCCTCATGATAAGGTATATCACCTAAATCTAAATGCAATCCCAACTTCAAAAACTCGTAAGCATTTTGTGGACTTACATAGGTAAAGGCATTATCGGGTTGAGCAAACTTGGCATTAGCAAATATTGACTTAGAAGTAGATACTATCGTACACTTTTGATGTACCTCTGGCTTTTTCCATATATCCAACCACTCTCCTACCGTATGCACTACATTTGCCTTGCAGTCTATGTTCTTCACACCATAGCATGAGTCATCATCTACAAGAATCATCGTATAATTCTCGCCCACGGCATCATCATCATGAAGATGCCAAACATTGATTTGAGAATCATTCTCAAAAGTTCCCATCTTACCTTCCAGTCCAATGATTGGGATATAAATTCTTTGGGATTGTTCTACACCTAATGCCGATGCCTCAATAGACTTAATGGTCGTTACCAAAGCATCAAACGTATGATGTCGCTGGTTGTCGTAGAAACGAGCCAGCTCCGAGAATGGTGTGATAACACTATCCTTTCCACCAAGCGAGTAGATATAATCAGAAATACGTTCGCTCAATTCTTGATAAGTGATCATCAAATCAGGATATTCCTTATCAATCCATTTATCTACGCTTTGGACAGCTACACCACATTCTTCCAACATAAACATGACAAACTCAAAGCTATCATGGAAGTTATCAAAAAGCACAAAACGGATTGGGTAGCGGTTAGCCGTAGCCGCTCCCATTCCGTTTATATGTTTGTCTTCCTCAACAAGAGCCTTCAACTCTTCCAAGGAAGCTACTGTCTTGAATCTATTTTCATCAAACATGTTTCATTATGATATTAAGGGTTTGCTCATCCGCATTCTCACACAAGTCTTGCAGCAAGTCACGCAGCATCTGGTTAGAAGCCAAAGGCATTACCTTGCGAGCGACTTCAGTTCGCTTCACCTTCAAGTCTTGGCTTTCTGACTGTGAAGAAGCTGCCATAGTAACTGTTCCATTACCTCCATTTTGCGGCTCATTGTTCATCCAAGTAGGAGTATCGGCAGATGTTCCAGTTCCTTGTTGAGTAGTCTCGCGCTTAAATCTCTCCTGCTCTTCTTCAAAACGTCTTTGATTCTCTTGTCTCAATCGTTCTTGTTGCTGAGCCAAGCGCCAGTTCTTCAGCGTATCTTCCACGCCTCGCTCTGTCCACAAGCCGATAGTTCCTTCTAGATGACCATCAAGGAAAGCCTTAGCCTCAGCAAACTCTGGTTCAGTCATGTTGATGTACTCCAATCCCATGACATAACTCTTGAAGCCCTTCTCAAAATTGTTGGCTGACTCCAACAAGAGATTGCCTAAGTCGATGTTATTCTTCAAACCTTCTGCCACCTTTGCCATCAATGGAGGGTTCTTCACACTCTCAGAGTCATATATCACTTTGAAAACACTATCTACCAAATCCCGATTATCCGAAGAACACTCAGAAGCATACTTCAAACTCCAAAGAGGATAACCTACACTAGCAGCATACTCATGTTGCATTGCCCAACGAGCATCCGTCAAACTACTTATATCTGAATACTTTGGCAACTTGTTCAACTTAAAAGTCTTTATGAGATTCTTTGTTATGGCTCCAGCCTCTTTGCTTTCAAACATAAAGTTGAGCTTTGGAGATGTCTTACCTTTTTCCCAAGCGTCAAACATGTTTATCACATCGTCAACCAAATGTTTTGCAGTTCTAGGCTTACCATTCAAATCAAAAATTTTACCTGCATATTTTCGAAGAGCAAAAGCAACCATTGCCATTGGAGCATAAGTTTGATACAAGCCATAAGGAGCTTGTGTTAATCCATACAGCTTATCACCTAAATTGAAAGTCTGATTTTTATTCGTATGATTAAAGGCATTCTGAATAAAATCACATACTTTTTTCAAAGGATGCATTTGATCCACATCAGACTTCCACTCTAGATTTTCATCTACACTATCTTGCAATAAATAATCAATAATTTTAGCAGGTCCCTTACATTTCTCACAAATCTCTGCTTTTGTTTGAAATAGCATTACTGTATCAACGGCAACTCTAACCCCTACCTTTTTCCAGCAAGTATAGGATGAACGAGTACGAACAATTTCCAAAGATTCAGGACCTAAAGAAAAGAGAGCAGGTGCTATTACTGTATTTACAGTTGAAGTTAGTCGTGTTCCTGAAATTTGAAAATCTTCACCGCACAAACTAAATGTAATATTACCACTTCGTATTTCTCGCAACCATACAGAAATCATATCGCAAGCATTCTTTGTGTAAGTCTTTTGTTGGTTTGCAAGTCCATGTCTTTGAGCACAAGTCGCATTAGCTTGATATTCGATAAAACGCTCATACTCTTTTTCACCCATGATTTTTTCCATCAAAGCAAAACAAACGCCATTGAAACGTTCATCTCGTTTGTTCTTGGCTATAATTTCTTTAAGTTCAGATAACTCCTGATTTGTCTTTCCGACTATAAAGGCAATATGCACCGTATAATTAGAAGCTTTTTTGGAAAAGACTTCTATTTTATTTAACAAGGTATACTCATTGCTACTTAATGAAAAGAACATGAACTCAACAGGACGATTTACCTGTTTCAAATTTTGGAGAATAAAGTTTTTACCTGTATCTCCAAAATTAACAACATCTTCTATATAACGGAAAGTCGTCAATTTCAACTCTTCCTTTATCTTCTGAATCTCATCAGTTGGCAAAGCCGTAAAGAGAATCGAGAAGTTACCATTAGGTTGACGCTGAATAATACTCTTCTCATTGAAGTAATCCAAAATTTCATCCACCTTATTATATATAGGTGTACCCTCAAAGAGATTATAGATGTTCTCTTCGCTTGGCGTTACACTATCATTATTAGCAATATTATTGAGAGCGTTCAGCAAGAGTACGCCCTTGAACACGGCAAGATAATCCTCACCTTGAGCCTCAACAGCCAAATGATGAGAATTAAATCTTTCTGTTACAGCACCAAAACGAGCCGTATCACCCTCAAAGTATTCCTGTACATAATCCCACAAGAAGTTAGGAGTAATGGTATCTTTCTCTACATAAGCATTTTCATCATCGAAGAATGCTCTCACCTCATCACAAGCCAAGAACTCAAAGACACTTCGGCTTGACGAACCTGCCTCACGAGCAAAATAGGTTGCAAGATTGGCTGTCGATGGATGTACAGGGAAAAGATTAGCCAAATCTTTCTTTGTCTGTTGTGGGTCGGTAGATGAAGACGCAAATGCCGTCAAGAGTTCATCATGTAAGCCACAGAAAAACTCTTGACGCTGATTGTATAAATCCTTATCAACGACAACAAACTTCTTAGACATAATACGGAAGGCAGACACTGGTTCCATATTATAAATGACATAGTGGTAACGCCCTCTTGTCTGTTCACGCTCAGCCTCCTTCAAAGAGTTCAAGGCTGAAGGATGAGACAAGAATAAGAAGTAAGAATCGTTCTCAGGATTCATCATGTCCTCAGCGATTTCCTGCAAAACTTTCAAGAGAGGAACGCCTAAGTCTGAGCGCATCACATCAGTAAACTCATCCCAAATAATGAGCAAACCATCATATACACCTTGACTACGAAGTTCATTCTGCACCTCAAACAACCAAGTCTTTAGATTGGAATTTTTGATAGGCACACTAATGCCCATATTCCTCAAAGCTTGGATGACTCGATTCAATACTTCCGTATCACCATTGACAAGTCTGGACTTCAGTTTATTCAAGTCTGGAGCAACACTCTTCAATATCTCATTGTTATCAATGAGCATTGTCCACAAGTCTGGCTCGTTTTCGATATGCTGAATATAGTTGTCAAAATCTGTTTGTACTGTAAGTTTGATGCCTGCAGTCTTCAATGCACGTATCACCTCCTTTTGAACTTGCAAAGACAAGTCTGCCTCATGAGCGATAGACTGTTGCCCATAAAGATTGACTGGGAACAATCTCTTCTGCTCACGAAGTTGTAAAATAGAATTACGAAGAAGCGCATACTTATCTTCTCCATACTCCTCATTCACATAATCTTTGATGTCAGCAACTTCATCACAAAGAAGATGCTTCAACACGGCTCCTGCATGGCTTTTTCCCGAGCCATACGTACCAGCTACCCAAATCGCTTTATGCGAATCGGCATCATTGTTACGTACTGCGCTAATGGTCTTCTTCAACAAATCGTTGAATTGATCATTGGCGATAAAGGTCTTCCAATCATCGGGTCCTTCATTCTTAATGTTATATGCAGGACGCATAGACCTCAAAGTCACTATATCATTATATTTCGTTGCCATGGGCGGTTATTGTCGTTTTATTAGATTAAAATATTCTTCTATTGCTTTTTGGAATTCTTGTCTATTCTCTTCTGATTGTAGAAGTTCCCATAGTTGGGTATCCAAGTAAGCATACTCTATTTTTTCTTTCAGTTGTTTAGGGGTTGGGGATTTTGTCGGCAACTGTCCCTTTATATGATAAAAGTCATCTGACGTTAAATGATAAAAGGGATATTTCATCGGGCTTAACGATTCACCATATTTAGCATACAGACCTTTATAAATCCCTTCCAACTCATCTGAATATTTGATTTGATTGTCTGTTAGCAAGTTGTCTCGAATGGCTTGAATAATAGCCAACAACAAGACTGGCTTAGCGACCTTTCGCTTTCCACCAACAACTTGCGTCTTTACTGACAACAACATCGTTTTATAATAGTTTAGCCCCAAACTCATATCAAACCAACATTTGCTCCAAAATAGACATTGCGGTCAAATCACTTCTCAATGTAATACTATCCAATCCCATATTCAACTCTGCGACCAAAACTCTATTATTCATAGAATTCAGAACCTTCAAAGCTTTTATGAAATCAGTTTGTGAAACACCTAATACTCCCAATGGATTACTTGTTGAATCTTCTGAATATAAATCTGCAACTCTCAATGTACGTACACCTTTTACCTCTGCATACTTATACAAGAAGTAAGCAACACCAACTGATGAAATAGAAGTACAATATTGTCTTCTCAAAAACTTCGAGTCTTCACTTTCTCCCCACATCAAATGTTCTCCTAACGGAGACATATTGATAGTTTGCACCAATGCTCTTACAGCATTTGCCACTGTTTTTGCTGAAGAGTCTGGATATTGCTCTACTATCGCATTTTCCAAAGCCTTACTATCAAACAACTGATTAGGTTTTATGTTATTGGCAAACCAATTAACAATAAATGAATTATAGGATAAGTTCACAGTTATCACCTCCCAAATTTCATCTTGGAAATCAGCATAGTTGAGCATCAACAGTTTCCCCAATGCAGTTAAAACATTTTTAGAATCTGTTATTTCTGCATCCTTCAACCATGCCTTAAAACCATCTTCCTGTGCTGTACCCAAGCTATTATTGCCCCAAAAATCATCAGGGAAACTTGAATATTCCGAAAGCCACTCACTTCTAAGACCAAAAGTTTTGTAACCCTTAATCTTTGCATTTAACTTTTTGTCCATATCAGTAATCATTCTAACACTATCCGCAGCTATACAACCCCTATCATGAGCATTGAAACACTTTAGACAATGAATACATTTATTTTTATCAATATTTATAGTAGGTGTAACCTGCAAAGCACCCGTTGGGCAATCCGCCTCACAAACCTCACAATGTACACAATAGGCACTTTTATAAACCAATCGTTTCAATAAATAACCAAACTGGGGATTGGCACTAATACCACAAACCCTAAACTCAATGGCATCTTTACCTTTTTGCAGAATAGTGAAATCATATAATCGCTTATTATATTTTAAAGCGCCTTGCATTTTTTCATTCCCTATCTGGCTAATAGAATATTCACCTAAAGCGAACATCCAATCAAGCAAAGAATTATTTGGTCTTTCTATCTTAGCAATTAAATCCGTATCATGTTTACCGAACACAACCTTAGCCTTTACAATATCTTCACCACCAATAGCTTTTATCTTCCATTTTCTATCTCGCAAATATGACGCAGTATCATGGATTCCGACATATTTAGACCAAGAAGATAACTTTTGCATAAAAGGAGCTGCACTTTCAGCAAACCTTCTACTAACTATCATATCATCCCAAGTAGTAGCAAAAGGACAAACTAAACAACCAACACGAGCCTTACCATATCTATAAGCTATATTGATATCCAAATTCTGTTCAAAGAGATATAAGAAGATTTCAACTGTATTCCAATATAGTATAGGATGAGCATTATATACATTTGTATGCTTACCTTTTCCTTTACGTTGGTATGCACTACGTTTAGTACTTTCCTCAGCCCTAACCCCATCAAAGGTAAGAATCTTTGCTTTCTTATCTTCACCACTCCTCAACATTCGATAAAGAGGAGCAGTTTTCATTACAGAACAGCACCACCGATGGGTGTCACTTGGTGTGCCAATCTTATCCCAATAGTTCAGCACACTATCGTGATTCTTAGCCAAAGAGAACTTCAAGTCAGGAAACTTCTCCTTATATTGCTTCTGTATCTTATCGTATAGTTCCAAAGACGGCGGTAACTCATAGCCTGTGTCACTATAAATCACTTCAAAATCTGTACTTGGAATGGCACGAGTACATAAGTCCAAGACCACTTGTGAATCCTTACCCCCCGAGAAAGAGGCAATAAACTTATCTATCTTAGTAGTTTGATATACTCGCTTACCTGCATTGTTGGCATCCTCCAATGGCATAATATCAAAGGAATCACAATCTTCCTTTACAATAGCCATTTTCTTTTTGGTCTTCTTCTCTGCTTTAGCCGCTAAAGTTTCAAAATCCAAAGTGTTAGCAGAAGCTGCTTGAACTGTTTTGCGAGCACGAGCATACTGTTCATACGTTTCATGTATGAACTCTATAGCCTCACTTTCCAAAAGAAACATCATATCCTTGTTGTGCTCCAACATTGCTTCAACATCAACTGGCTGCAAAACCAAGTTCTGCCCAGCAGGTTGCAAAACAATCGTTGCTGCATCATAGATATTTGCCCCTTTTGCCTCAAAGACCAGTTCACCTTTATAATAATATTGCTTATTGATAGCCCAAAGAAGAGGTTCTTGACAATGAGGATATTGCCAACCAAGCCTATCCAATCCCAAAAGGTCCAACTCTTCATAGAACACAGGTCTTGGAGATGTACCCAATACACCTTCTACGATTCGAGAATGCAACTGCACTCCATTCACCTCCTTATCCCATGTAACTTTATACACTTGGTATTCCTTATTTTTAATAAAATCCGTAGAATTCCCAAGTGCGGATGACGTTTCTGATTGCTGTAAAATTAGACTATACGAAAAGCGTGGGAATTCGCCTATTGCCCATCCCACCTTCGAGGCCTTCGCATTGCCAACTGTCGAGACGGACAACTGCAGAAAGCCCACGCATGACATATATCATCCCATGCGTGGGCAGCCGTAAAATACAAATAGTGTATACACGACAACTCACGGCAGGGTACAATATACCTACCGTGAGCATCTACTGTTGTCTTGTCTTTTGACAGTTTTCGGAAGTTGCGAAGTTTCGAAGGTCAAAGACAAGCGTAAGTAAACGCTCTATTCCATAAAAGTCACACCCACCCGCTCAGCCCTTCGGGCTTCCTGCAAGATGAATGCAACTGCAAAAATAATAATATTTTCTGAATTACGTGCTTTTCTATGGAATTATTTTCGATTTTGGCTTCAAATTTGTATAAAATGAAGAAAACAAACGGGATACAATGCTTATCACTGCACCCTGTCCCATTACTCAATGGTTGTTTTCAAACTGGCTTTTCGCTTTAGTCCTCATCAAGCAATCCACGTATCTATTTATCGAAATCAGAGTCAATACGTTACGCCTGACAGTTGTTTCCATTTTGGAAATAACTATATCAGCTACTAGCTCTTCCTCAGTAAAGTTACTGAAGTTTCGCAAATAGTTATGGATTCGGGCCGAAGGTCCAAAAGCACCAAGTCCAGGGCAACGCCCTAGGTAGTTGGATGGGATAAGGGCGCCCTTTCAGGGCGATTTGGTTACTTGCGAAACTTGAATAAAGTTATTCTTTAGATACGTTCTGCTTCGTCTTTTACCTTAGACAACAGTGAAATATGGTGGTACCAAGATATTTGTGCAAGCGGTACTTGCACAAACTCCTTGCCTTCATTCTTTAATTCTGCAAGTGTCGCTTGCAAAATTGGCAGTTCCTTTAATTTTGCAAGTGGGACTTGCCAAATTGGAAAATTCGGATATGCTTCAGCAAATCTTTTCATATTCCTAAGATTGCGTTCTGAATATTGTCGTACAGCATCATACTTGAAGTTCCACGGTTATACGTCTTCATGTTGCACAACTATAATATGTATAGTCGTGCGACTATAGGGTGCATAGTTGCGCTACATGAGAGTATAACGACGTGCAACTATAGAGGTTGATGTTGCGGACTAACAGCGGATGACCAGTAGGCTCAGCAGCTCTGCTGACTAGAGTCGGCAGACTTGCTGACTAGGCTCGACAGAGCTGCTGAGCCTAGTCAGCACACTTACGACCTTAGGCTCTTGTACCTCAAATATTACTTACCCAAACTCACAATCCTATGTCTTGACACTCTCGAAGCCATTTACTTCTTACGCAAGCGATATAATCTCACAGGTCCCTCCTTGGAAGAAACCATCCTGGCATCTGGTTCCTCGCACATGCCATCAAGCACCTTGCAGGCATGATAGCGAGTCACGCCAAACTTCCTAACCAAGTCTTTCACCGTGACATATCCTTGCTCCTCGCAAATGGCTACGATGTCGGCAAACTCCTTGTCCGCCTCCTTCGGCTGCGCCTTCACACCCCACCACTGGCGACTGCACTTCAGACGCTCTTGCAAGAAACGCTTCACAAAGTCCTTGGTAGGTTGCACTTCGATGCCACATACCTCCACCTCGTTGGCAGGAATCAAATCTCCCTCATGATATTCCTTCTTCACCTCATTGCCGTTCTCGTCTTTGCGACGAAGCAGTCTGAGCTTCGGGCGAACGACAAACATATCGCCCAACCTGACCTCATTGCCCTCTCGCAAGGCTCGAATGATTTCATCATCCGCCGTCTCTATCGCCTGCTCGAAGACATTGGGATTCATCAAGCTATGACGTTTCAGAATGTCTTTCATCTCCTCCATGTCGATGGTGTCGTTCTTCACGAACATCGGATGAATGGTGTATTTGCCACTCTCGCCTTTCATGGGAGTGGTATGCTCTAAATAATGTATGGGTCCTGTTGCTCTTGCCATATTCTTCGTTAATTAAAATACAAAGTTAATTAAAATACAAAGTTAATTAAAATACAAAGCTATCTTTATTAAAATACAAAACTATCTTTCCATTCTTCTCCCCTTACCTAGCTAAACGATACCAGGCAGGCATAAAGAGGAATATTCACCATCCAACCCTGATCCTTATAGGGTAGCATGGAATATCTTACACCCTTCAATTCTGGATTATTATCTATGAAAGTACGCAGTGACTTTGCCTTCACATTTACTTCCGCCTTGACCTCGATGGGAACGACCTTATCATGCCATTGGGTGAGAAAATCTATCTCTATCGTGGAATTATCTACCGAATGATAATACAATGGAAGCTCCAAGGTCAACAATTGGGTGAAGACATACAATTCGGTGAATGCCCCCTTATATTCGGAAAATATGCTGTCACCAACAAGCATAGACTCAGACGAGACTTCAGCCATGGCTCCCATCAATCCGACATCGAGCATGAAAAGTTTGAAAGCATTCTGGTCTTCATAAAATTTCAAAGGTAGCTTAGGGCTATTTACCCTCGGTACCTTGTAAGCCAATCCTGCATCTATCAGCCATTGAATGGCAAGCTCGAAATCGGCAGCCCTGGCACTTTTCCTTACTGCACCATAGATAAACTTCTTGTTTTCTTTTGCAAGTTGGGCAGGTATGCAATCCCACACCATATTGATGCGAGACACCTCCCGACTTGGAGCATGCTTGGAGAAATCGCGTCGATAATCTCGGATGATTTGACGCTGAACGTTCCGAACTTCTTGAAGCCCTTTCTGTTCCACATAAGCAAGAACGGCAGCTGGCATTCCACCCACATAATAATATTGTCGCAGCAACCCTATCAGTTCCGTTTCCATCATACCCATGACGGTCCAATTCCTATTGGTCAGCACGTTCACCAACTTGTCTTTGCCCATAGCCTCCAAGAACTCCAAAAATGTCATGGGATAAAGGCGCAACTCCTCCACCTTGCCCACAGGATAGGACACTCCATGATGCAAAGACACACCAAGCTGCGAACCAGCCACGACAACATGAATACCAGGTGCATCCTCACAGAAGTACTTCAAGGTCTCAAGTGCTTTCGGACAATCTTGAATCTCATCAAGCACCACCAGGGTATCATTTGGCGTGATATCCACATCGCTGATGGCAGACAATGCTATCAGAATATCGGAGGTCGTTCCACCTTTTTCAAATACCTCCCTTGCCTTTGAGTCTCGATCTAAGCTAAAGAAAACAAACTTCTCATATTCTCTTTTTCCAAACTCTTGCAAGATGTAGGTTTTTCCAACCTGTCTTGCACCATTGATTATCAATGGCTTACGATTAGGCTTTTCTTTCCATTCCAAGAGTTGTCGATAAATATATCTTCTCATAATCCACACTTTTTCTAATGAATAATTCATAAAAGCACGCACTTTTTCTGACGAATATTCCAGCATTATACACATTTTATCTTACGAATAACCCCAAAAAGCACACACTTTTTCTAACGAATATCGCTGCAAAGATAATACAAATTCTTGATATTCCAAAATATTTCTCCATGAAAATTTGCATGGCGAAACCTGTCCATAGGGTTCACGTTCTTCATCATCTTCACGTTCTTCATCTGCCGAGCGTTCCCAGCAACATAACTCGACTAACGAAATGACTTACAGATTTTCCCATATATTTAATGTAAACGTCGAATTTATGCAAGAAATATTCTGCCGACACAACAAATTTAGCAACAAAAAGACACTTTTTTCGCATTTCTCTTGGCAGTTTGATAGAAAAGCTGTATTTTTGCCACCAAGTTCTGCCTCAGCCCAGTTGTTTCGGGAGTGGCACTACATTACCAACGTAAAAATTCAATAACACATGAAAGTATTAAAATTCGGCGGAACATCTGTTGGTTCCGTAAAAAGCATCCTCAGCTTAAAACGTATCGTTGAAAATGAGGCCAAGAAACAGAGTGTAGTGGTTGTCGTGAGCGCACTTGGCGGTATCACCGACAAACTCTTGCAAACCTCTCAGCTTGCCCTCAAGGGTGATGAACAGTGGAGAGTCGAATTCGACGCCATGGTTGATCGCCACCACAAGATGATTGATACCATCATCACCGACACCTCCGACAGAGAAAACTTGTTCAAATCGGTCGATGCACTCTTCGAGCAGTTGAAGAGCATCTACTTCGGTGTGTATCTCATCCACGATTTAAGCGAGAAGACACAGGATGCCATCGTGAGCTATGGCGAAAGGCTCAGCTCGAAGATCGTTGCCACACTGATTCGTGGCGCCAAGTGGTTTGACTCCCGCAACTTCATCAAGACGGAACGCCTGCACGGTAAGGGCAAGCATACCCTCGACAGCGAGTTGACCAACCGACTGGTGAAAGAGACCTTCGCTGACCTGCCTCGCATCTCTCTCGTTCCGGGTTTTATCAGCCGCGACAAGAACACTGAGCGTACTACCAACCTCGGTCGTGGCGGTAGCGACTACACCGCTGCCATCATCGCCGCTGCTCTCGATGCCGAAGTGCTCGAAATCTGGACCGATGTGGATGGCTTCATGACTGCCGACCCTCGTGTCATCAAATCTGCTTACACTATCAACGAACTGAGCTATGTCGAGGCGATGGAGCTTTGCAACTTTGGCGCAAAGGTCATCTACCCTCCTACCATCTACCCAGTTTGTATCAAAAATATTCCTATCAAGGTCAAGAACACCTTCAACCCGGATGCCCCTGGCACCATCATCAAGAACAAGATTGATGGCGACTCCAAACCTATCAAGGGTATCTCTTCTATCAACGGAACAGCTCTTATTACAGTAACAGGTCTCTCGATGGTCGGTGTCATCGGTGTCAACCGCCGTATCTTCACCGCCCTTGCCAACGAAGGCATCTCCGTGTTCATGGTTTCCCAGGCTTCCTCTGAGAACTCCACCTCCATCGGTGTTCGTGAACAGGATGTGGATGAGGCTGTACGTGTGTTGAACGAGGAGTTCAAGAACGAGATTGCAGACGGTGCGATGTTCCCAATGCACGCCGAGGGTGGTCTTGCCACCATCGCCATCGTGGGTGAGAACATGAAGCATGCAGCCGGTATCGCTGGTAAGCTCTTCGGTACGCTCGGCCGTAGCGGTATCTCCGTGATTGCTTGTGCACAGGGTGCTTCCGAGACCAACATCTCCTTCGTCGTGAAGAGCGACTACCTGAGAAAGTCACTCAACGTGTTGCACGATAGCTTCTTCCTCTCTGAATACAAGGTGCTCAACCTCTTTATCTGCGGTGTGGGTACCGTGGGCGGCAAGCTCATCGAGCAAATCAAGAACCAGTACGAGGAACTGAAGGAGCGCAACAAGCTCAAGCTCAACGTGGTGGGCATCGCTTCTTCTCACAATGCCATCTTCGACCGTGACGGCCTCGACCTCGACAACTACCGCGAGCAGTTGAAGGCATCCGAGCCAAGCACCAACGACTCATTGCGTGAGAAGATACTCGGCATGAACATCTTCAACAGCGTATTCGTGGATTGTACCGCCAGCAAGGAAGTGGCATCCCTCTACCAGAGCCTCTTGGAGCACAACGTGAGCATCATCGCAGCCAACAAGATTGCGGCTTCCAGCGAATACGAGAACTACGAGCGCTTGAAGAAGACTGCCATCCAGCGTGGCGTGGTGTTCCGCTTCGAGACCAACGTAGGTGCGGGTCTTCCTATCATCGGAACCATCAACGACCTCCGCAACTCTGGTGACAAAATCCTTAAGATTGAGGCTGTTCTGTCTGGTACGCTCAACTTCATCTTCAATGCCATCTCCAGCGTCGTTCCATTCTCCGAGACCGTGCGTCTTGCCAAGGAGAAGGGCTACAGCGAGCCTGACCCACGCATCGACCTGAGCGGCATGGATGTACTTCGCAAGCTCGTCATCCTCTCTCGTGAGGCTGGCTATCGTGTGGAGCAAGAAGATGTGGAGAAGAATCTCTTCGTTCCCGACGATTTCTTCGAGGGAAGCTTGGAGGACTTCTGGAAGCGTCTTCCTGAATTGGACGCAGACTTCGAGGCAAAGCGCAAGACACTCGACTTGGAGCACAAGCGCTGGCGCTTCGTGGCTACACTCGACGGCGGCAAGACCAGCATCGGCTTGAAGGCTGTGGGTCCTGAGCATCCATTCTACAACTTGGAGGGAAGCAACAACATCGTGATGCTGACTACCGAGCGATACAAGGAGTATCCTATGATGATCCAAGGATACGGTGCCGGTGCCAGCGTGACGGCTGCCGGTGTCTTCGCCAACATCATGAGTATCGCAAACATCTAACCAATAAAAGGATAACAATTATGAAGCACATCATTATACTTGGCGACGGCATGGCCGACCACCCAGTGGAGAGACTGGGTGGCAAGACCCTCCTGCAATACGCCAACAAACCCTATATGGACATGCTTGCCAAGAACGGCAAGACTGGTCGCTTAGTTACTGTTCCTGACGGATTCCACCCTGGCTCCGAGGTCGCCAACAGCTCTATCATGGGCTACGACCAGAACGAGGTATATGAGGGTCGCGGTCCTTTGGAGGCTGCGAGCATCGGATACGAGATGTCACCCAATGATTTCGCTCTCCGTTGCAACATCATCAATGTGAACGATGGTATCATCATCACGCACAATGGTGGCAATCTTGAGACCGAGGATGCAGACGTGCTCATCAAGTACCTCAACGAGAAACTGGCCAGCCAGTATCCTGGCATCGTGAAGTTTATCACGGGTATTCAATACCGCCATCTTCTGATTATCAAGGGTGGCAACAAGTATGTGGATTGCGCCCCACCTCACGATCATCCTAACGAGGAGTGGAAACCCCTGTTGGTAAAGCCTATGGGGAATGTTGATGCGGCTCTGCTCGCTGGCCACGACAAGGATGCAAACGGCAATGCCATCGACCCACTCTCTGACGAATATCGCATGAGCGCACAGGAGACAGCCGACCTCTTGAATGAGTTGATTCTGAAGAGTCAGGAGATTTTGGAAAGCCATCCATTCAATGTGGCTCGCAAGGAACGTGGCGAACGCATGGCAAACATCATCTGGCCTTGGGGCGGTGGTTATCGTCCTCATATGTTGACCCTTTCACAGATGTACCCTCAAATCAAGCGTGGCTCTGTCATCTCTGCCGTCGATTTGATTCGTGGCATCGGTCATTACGCTGGTTTGAGAAACATCATCGTGGAAGGTGCTACAGGTCTTGCCAACACCAACTATGAAGGCAAGGCGCAAGCTGCCATCCAAGCCTTGAAAGAGGGCGACGACTTCGTATATGTTCACGTGGAGGCAAGCGACGAGGCTGGTCATGATGGCGACCTAGAGCTGAAGCTCAAGACCATCGAGAACCTTGACAGCCGACTCATCAAGCCTATCTACGACGAGGTATCGAAGTGGGACGAGCCAGTTTGCATCGCAGTTCTCCCCGACCACCCTACTCCTGTCGAGATTCGCACCCACGTCAAGGAGCCAGTGCCATTCCTGATTTATTACCCAGGCATCGAGGCTGACGACGTAGAGAAGTACGACGAAGTAAGTTGCGTTCGTGGTAGCTACGGCTTGATACAACTGCAAGACTTCATGCAGACATTTATGTCAATTGAGTGAAGAACGAAGAGTGAAGAGTGAAGAATTCAAATGCTTTAGCGCTTGTATTCCACTCTTTACTCATCCTACTTTCACTCATAACAAATCGAAGGACAAGAGGATTCTTCACTCTTCGTTCTTCACTCTTCACTTAAAAAGTTTAACCCGAGGAACAAGAGGATTCTTCACTCTTCGTTCTTCACTCTTCATTTAAAATTATGAAATACTATTCAACAAATAAGAAAGCACCTATCGCCGACCTTCACAAGGCGGTAGTCAAGGGTTTGGCTGAAGACCGTGGTCTCTACATGCCAGAAATCATCAAGAAGTTGCCACAGGACTTCTTCGACAACATAGAGAAACTCTCTTTCCAGGAGATTGCTTACAAGGTGGCAGATGCTTTCTTCGGCGAGGATGTCGATGCTGACTCATTGAAGAAGATCGTCTATGACACGTTGGCATTCGACTGTCCTGTCGTAGAAGTAGAACCAAACATCTACTCATTGGAGTTGTTCCATGGTCCTACCCTCGCCTTCAAGGATGTAGGTGCTCGTTTCATGGCTCGCCTGTTGCAATACTTCGTTCGCCAAGAAGGCAAGGAGGAAGTCAACGTGCTCGTTGCCACATCGGGCGACACCGGTTCTGCCGTTGCCAACGGTTTCCTCGGTGTCGATGGCATCCACGTCTATGTGCTCTATCCAAAGGGAAAGGTGAGCAAGATTCAGGAGAGCCAGTTCACTACACTCGGTCAGAACATCACAGCCTTGGAGGTAGATGGTGTGTTCGACGACTGCCAGGCACTCGTGAAGTCAGCCTTCATGGACGAGGAACTGAACAAGCACATGAAGTTGACCTCAGCCAACTCCATCAACGTGGCTCGCTTCTTGCCACAGGCATTCTACTATTTCAACGCTTATGCTCGCATGAAGGAGAAGGGTTTGGCAGACAAGTTGGTCATCTGCGTACCAAGCGGCAACTTCGGCAACATCACCGCCGGTTTGTTCGGTCATGAGATGGGCTTGCCTATCCATCGCTTCATCGCCGCCAACAACGCCAACGACATCTTCTACAACTACCTCCAGACAGGCAAGTACAATCCACAGCCAAGCAAGGCGACCATCGCCAACGCCATGGACGTAGGCGACCCAAGCAACTTCGCTCGTATCTACGACCTCTACAAGGGCGACCATGAAGCCATCACAGCTTACATCAGCGGTGCCACTTACAAGGACGAGCAGATAGCCGAGACCATGAAGCAATGCTACAACGACACGAAGTATGTGCTTGATCCTCACGGAGCTTGCGGTTACAGAGCCTTAAAAGAGCAGTTGAAGCCAGGCGAGGTAGGTGTATTCTTGGAGACCGCCCACCCAGCCAAGTTCAAGGAGAAAGTAGATAGCATCCTCGGTTCTGACATCGAGATACCAGCCCGCCTTGCCGAGTTCATGAAGGGCAAGAAGCAGAGCATCGAAATGACGAAGGACTTCGCTTCGTTCAAGAACTTCTTGATGAACGAATAAGTAGGGGCTTTTGCAAACTCCATATTACAGATTGGCTGTGAATATCATAAAATATTGATAAATCACAGCCAATAATTTGGTAGAATGAAATAAAATTACTATTTTTGCCTACAGTTTCAGCAGGACAATCATAATGAGCGGAGGCAAGCTCCCCTAAAGCCCATCCGATGCGAAGTTGTGCAGTATCCATGCAAAGTAGAATTAAGTAATAACAACTAAAATAAAATTTAGGTAAAATGAAAATTGAGAATTTTAACTTTGCCGGTCACAAGGCAATCGTACGCGTTGATTTCAACGTGCCATTGGATGAGAATGGTAATGTAACAGACGAGACTCGTATCAAGGGTGCCCTCCCTACATTGAAGAAGGTACTCGCTGACGGTGGTGCTCTTATCATGATGAGCCACATGGGCAAGCCAAAGGGCAAGGTTAAACCAGAGCTTTCTCTTTCTCAGATTGTAAAGAACGTATCTGCCAACCTTGGTGTAGAGGTTAAGTTCGCTAAGGACTGTGGTAACGCTGACGCAGAGGCTGCTGCCTTGAAGCCAGGCGAGGCTCTCTTGCTTGAGAACCTTCGTTTCTACCCAGAAGAGGAAGGCAAGCCAGTTGGCGTAGAGAAGGGTACTCCTGAGTACGACGCAGCCAAGGCTGAGATGAAGGATCGCCAGAAGAAGTTCGCTGCCAAGTTGGCTTCTTACGCTGATGTATATGTTATGGACGCATTCGGTACAGCTCACCGCAAGCACGCTTCTACTGCAGTCATCGCTGACAGCTTCGACAAGGACCACAAGATGCTCGGTTTCTTGATGGAGAAAGAGGTAAAGGCAGTTGACGCAGTGCTTGGCAACATCAAGCGCCCATTCACAGCTATCATGGGTGGTTCTAAGGTATCTACCAAGATCGGTATCATCGAGAACTTGCTCACTAAGGTAGATAACTTGATTCTCTGCGGTGGTATGACCTACACATTCGCTAAGGCTCAGGGTGGTAAGATCGGTAAGTCTATCTGCGAGGACGACAAGCTCGACGTAGCTCTCGACGTGATCAAGAAGGCTAAGGAGAACAACGTAAACCTCGTACTCGGCACAGACTCTATTTGCGCTGACGACTTCAAGAACGATGCCAACACACAGGTTTGCCCATCCAACGATATCCCAGAGGGTTGGGAAGGTATGGACGCAGGTCCTGATACTCGCAAGGCATTTGCTGCTGCCATCAAGGGTGCTAAGACAATCCTTTGGAACGGTCCTGCAGGTGTGTTCGAGTTCGACAACTTCGCTGGTGGTTCCAAGGCTATCGCCGAAGCTATCGCTGAGGCTACCAAGGAAGGTGCATTCTCACTCATCGGTGGTGGTGACTCTGTAGCATGTATCAACAAGTTCGGCTTGGCCGACCAGGTTTCTTACATCTCTACAGGTGGTGGTGCTCTCCTTGAGGCTATCGAGGGTAAGGTATTGCCAGGTGTAGCAGCTATTGAGAAGTAATCATAAGACACTTCCTGCACGAATCGGGCGATTTTCTATGAAAATCTTTCAGACTAGTGCATAAAAGATATTCGAGGGCATCCTCTTTTGCGATGCCCTCGAATTTTCAGTATATAGCTAATACCCTAAAAATCTACAACTTAACGAAATATAATGGATTGGATTATTAATCTCTTTACCAATACAGAATCGGTGGCTCACATCGCCCTCCTCTATGCGATAGTCATTGCCGTCGGCGTGTATTTGGGTAAAATCAAAATCGGAGGAATCTCCTTAGGCGTCACCTTCGTGCTCTTTGCCGGCATTCTCGCAGGACACGTGGGATTCACCGCTCCTAAGGATATTCTGACCTTCATACAAGACTTCGGCTTGATCCTGTTTGTCTTCATGATAGGTCTTCAGGTAGGACCTGGTTTCTTCGAGAGTTTCAAGAAAGGTGGTGTCACCCTCAACTTGCTCTCCACAGCAGCCATCTTCCTCAATGTTTGCGTCATGTTCGCTTGCTATTACATCTTCTTCGACACCAGCAATCCGAACAACCTTCCTATGATGGTGGGTACGCTCTATGGTGCCGTCACCAACACTCCTGGTCTTGGTGCTGCCAACGAGGCTTTGCTCAGTGTGTTCCCTAATGGTGCGCCAAGTATCGCCAATGGTTATGCCTGCGCCTACCCTCTTGGTGTCGTAGGTATCATCGGTGCCACGATTCTCATCAAGTACATCTGCAAGGTGAATACCGCAGAGGAAGAGGAGCAGTTGAACATGGAAGACGCTGCCAACCCTCATGCCAAGGCCCACAACATGCACCTTCGTGTGGAGAACGCTTATATCGCTGGTCGTACCTTGCGTGAGGTTTCCGAATTCTTGAACCGCGACATCGTTTGCTCTCGCCTCCTCCATAAAGGTGAGGTGAGCATCCCTAACAGCAAGACTACCTTCGAGGTGGGCGACGAACTGCTCGTGGTATGCGCAGAGGCTGATGCCGAGGCCATCAAGGCTTTCATCGGTCCTGAGATAGAAGCAGAATGGGACCGTGCCAACGATGAGAAGGTGGAGCACTTCGTTTCTCGCCGTATCATCGTCACCCGTCCAGAAATGAACGGTAAGACATTAGGAAAGATGCACTTCTCCAGTGTATATGGTGTCAACGTGACTCGCATCTCTCGCCAGGGAATGGATATTTTCGCAGGTCGCAACCACCACTTCCACGTGGGTGATAGAATCTTGGTTGTCGGTCCAGAAGAAAACGTGAACCGTGTGGCTGAGATGATGGGTAACTCCGTGAAGCGTTTGGACGCACCAAACATCGCGACTATCTTCATTGGTATCATGGTCGGTATCATCTTCGGTAGCCTTCCATTCGCAGTTCCAGGAATGCCTGTTCCATTGAAATTGGGTATCGCTGGTGGTCCGCTGATCATCGCCATCTTGATAGGTCGCTTCGGCTACCACTTCAAACTGGTGACTTACACCACGACTTCCGCCAACATGATGCTTCGAGAAATCGGACTAGTATTGTTCTTGGCGAGCGTGGGAATCAAGGCGGGAGCTGGATTCTGGGAAACGGTGGCGCAAGGCGACGGAATCAAGTATGTATATACAGGTTTCCTCATCACGATTATACCTATTCTTATTATAGGCACCATCGCCCGTCTGAAGTTTAAGTTCAACTACTTCACCATCATGGGTATGATAGCCGGTACTTACACCGACCCTCCTGCATTGGCTTACGCCAACGCATCTTGCTCGAAGGAGGCACCGGCAGTAGGTTACTCTACCGTATATCCTCTGAGTATGTTCCTCAGAATTTTCTCGGCACAGATCGTGGTGCTGTTCTTCTGCGGAGGATAAATTTTAAATTGAGGGTGTGTCATAAGTCATACACGAAACGCCCTGAAAGGGCAAAAGCATTGATAACAATTTGCTTTTGCCCTTTCAGGGCGACTTTTTTGCCATAATCATTACCCAGGGCGTTGCCCTG
>DKCU01000034.1:8089-12236 GCA_002451555.1 Candidatus Segatella albertsiae | reverse complement strand
CTTCTCCTGCTCGATGATGTGACCAGTGGCGTGAGGCTCGATGCTAGGAGGCAACACGTTGAGGGCTTCCATCGCCTGGTGGTAGCGGTTGGTATAGTACTGCGCAATCTCCATTGGCTCCAACTGCTCCAAGCGAGCCTTCTTCTCAATCTTGTCGTCACCCTCATCAGCATCGTGCTCCAAGTGGCCCACGTCGGTGATGTTTCTAACGTAACGAACCTTATATCCCAAGTGCTTGAGATAGCGGAAGAGTATATCGAAGGTGATGGCAGGGCGCGCATGACCTAGATGCGGGTCGCCATACACGGTAGGGCCACAAACATACATGCCCACGTTAGGTGCGTGGAGCGGAGTGAATCTCTCTTTCGTACGCGTGAGAGTGTTGTAGATCAATAATTTCTGTTCCATCTTGTATGAACCTTTCTTTTATGATTATTACTTGTGGGTGCAAAGTTAATGCTTTTTTCCGAGTTATCGGGCTAAAAGGATGCAAAAAGTTTGGATAATCAAGAAAAATACCTTAACTTTGCCATCGTAATAAAAAAGAATAGCTTATGAAAGGTAGAAGATACCCTCTCGGCCTACAGACTTTCAAGAATGTCATAGAGGGAAATTATGTATATGTAGATAAGACCGACTTAATCTATGAGTTGGTGCATGAGAAGAAATATTGTTTTCTGAGTCGTCCACGACGATTCGGAAAGTCACTCCTTGTCACTACCCTCAAAGCTTACTTTGAGGGAAAGAAAGAGCTGTTCAAAGGGCTGAAGATAGAAACATTGGAAAACGATTGGGAGAAATTCCCCGTTATCCATCTTGATATAAGCAAGGGCAAATACTATAGTATGGAAAGCCTGATGAAGACTCTTAACGAGGTTCTTGAACCATACGAGAATTTATACCAAATAACTCCAGTAAGTACAGAGGCGTTTAATGTCCGATTGATTCGCATTATGAAAGCTGCCAAGCAAAAGGCAGGCAAGAATGTTGTTGTGCTTATCGACGAATATGATGCGCCGATGCACGACTCAATGAAAGATAAGGACTTGCAAGACAAGATACGTGATATTATGCGCAACTTCTTCAGCCCATTGAAGGCGGAAGAGGATAACCTTCATTTTGTCTTGCTTACAGGTATCTCTAAGTTTAGCCAACTTAGCATCTTCAGCGAGCTGAATAACATCACGAATATCAGCATGTGGGATAAGTATAGTTCTATCTGCGGCATCAGCAAGGAAGAGCTCTTGGAGAACTTCCACGATGATATAGAGGAATTGGCACAAGCCAATGATATGAGTTACGAGGAAGCTTTAGCCGAACTAAAATATAACTATGATGGTTATCACTTTAGTGGGAAAGGTGCCGATATGTATAATCCTTACAGCGTGTTCAATTGCTTAGAGACACATGAGTTTGATAGCTATTGGTTCTCTACTGGCACACCTACCTTTCTGATAGAACTGCTTCAAGAGAAAAATATCGATATGCTCCAGTTGGATGACATTTGGACAACCTCCGACCGCTTCGATACTCCAACAGAGAAGATTGTTGACCCTGTGCCAGTATTATACCAAAGTGGCTATCTCACCATCAAGTCATACAATCGTTTGGCGAAATTGTACAAGCTCGCCTTCCCTAACGAGGAGGTGCGCAAGGGTTTCTCCAACAGTCTCTTCCGTTATTATGCGCCAGACGGTATGGGCGATCGTGACGCTATTTATATGGCATGGGTGAAAAACTTTATCTTGAGCGCCGAGGACAATATGGAAGCGTTCCTCCCCCATCTCCAGACCTTCTATAAGAAGTTCCCATACACATTGGTCAATAACAACGAGCGCCACTATCAAGCAGTACTCTATACGATATTATTAATCCTTGGGTGCGATGTAACCCCAGAGGTACCTACGTCAGATGGAAGAATCGACATGGTGCTAAGGACCAAGCGAAGCATCTATGTATTGGAACTCAAATACAAGAAGGATGCAGAGACGGCTATGGAGCAAATCGACCATAAAGATTATGCTGCCGCCTTCGCCGACGACAAGCGAAAGATATACAAGGTGGGCATCAACTTCTCGGAAGACAGAAGAAGTATCGACGATTGGAAAGTGGAGCAAGTATAAGGGAACAGGCGCAGGCAATGCGGAGTTAAATCGTTTGTAAATATATTTCTAAAACAAAGTATCTTTCTAATGTCATCCCTATAGAGGCAAACGTCAGTCCCTATAGCGATGCGCCTTAGCCCCTACTAGCGACCGAGGCTCGTCCCTACTAGCGACCAAGCTCGATCGCTACTAGGAGCAAGGCCTCGTCGCTACTAGGGGCTGAAATCATAGCATATATCGGGGATTTCAAAGGAATAGGTCTTCCAACGTCAATTCACGCTGTATGATACCCATGTATTGATTTTTTACCAATCCGTATGTGGTTATCATCACCTGCTGGCAACACTTGCAAGTCTTTGTCTCTTGTTCGAAGAGCCATTGGCTATTTTGCAATGTGTCGGCGTATTTCTTGTCTATTACTGCAATTCCACTGATACCCAAAGCCATCTTGATTTGTTCCACATGAGCCAAACATACTTGCTCAAAGGCATAATGCGCATATCTTTCGTCTGATAATGAGCCAGATAGTCGTGAACCATATCTCGCTTGGCGAATTTTCCTATGGAATTAAGCTTTATTAAACGAAAACAAATATCCTATAGGGAATTTGGTCAGTTCAGGAATAATATATATCTTTGCATCAAGTTTAAAATAGCCCAGCAAAACAAATCGCTTGGACAGAGATAAAGAATAAATCGCAAAGACATGAAACATAAGCATCTTATCATTTTCTGCTTTGCCTTGACCTTATTGTTAGGGCAAAGCATTCCGACATCTGCACAAGAGTTGCATTTCACCTCCAACCAACCAATAGGTGAAGCCCGTGGCATTTACCCAGGCAGAGTTACCTGGATACGAGACGGAAACGTAGCCAAATGGAATGGCAAAGAGGGGCATTGGTGGGACGATGGAAACATCGACCAGACGATTCTAAACAGAATGTACGCCCAGTCACTATGCGCACTTAGCGGAAAGTCATCATCGCAAAAAGCATGGACTGCCATATTCAAGTATTACAATACCCAACATGGAAAGGGAAACCGAGGATACCAAAAAGGCGAGAAGATTGTCATCAAAATCAACTTAAACAACACTTACGAGGTATCAGACCGCGACAACGACATAGACCAGTCGCCGCAAGCAACGATTGCCATTCTACAGCAGTTGACCCAACAAGCCAAGGTACCACAGGAGTGCATCACCGTATATGACGCAAGCATCGGTTGGAAAAGGCGTGCCATACCAGATAGAATCTATCGTCCCGTCCACAAGCTCTTTCCTCATGTGAAATGGATGAGTGCCATGGGGAGCGATGGCGTAGATTCTGCCCATTGGGTAAAAAACGCCATTTCCTACACCGACCCTTCGGTGTCTCTTGGGAAGGTACTTCCAAAGGCTGTTGTGGATGCGCAATATCTGATAAATATTGCCCTGTTGAAAGGTCATGAAATCAATGGCGTCACCCTGTGCGCAAAAAATCACTTTGGTTCAATTCCCTTCCCTGCCCGTATGCATAATTCCACCACAGTCAGCCAGATGTCTGGCAAGGAAGGTGATTACAGTGCCTTCGTTGACCTGATGGGATGTCCTAACTTAGGCAAGAAGACCCTATTGTATGTGGTGGATGGCATTTATGGTATGCAGACCAATGTAGGTGCCCCACGTCCCGACCGAGACAAATGGAAGATGTTTGACAACCAGTGGAGCGGATGCTACTTCATGTCGCTCGACCCTGTAGCCATCGAGTCGGTCTGCATGGACTTCTTGTTTGCGGAATTTGGAAAAGAGCTTGGCTTTAGCGGAGCGCCACAGTTCAAGAAAGGCTCCAGCCAAAATTGCGACAACTATCTGAAGGAAGCTGCCAAGGGATGGAACGCCAAGTGGGGCGACTATCGTCCAAATGGTGTCAAGACAGGAAGCTTAGGTGTGTTTGAACATTGGAACAATGCCCAAGACAAGCAATACAGCCGAAACCTTGGAAAGAACAAGGGTATTGAATTATACGAAGTAAAATAGCCGCAGCCCGATGTGGATGTAAAAGT
>DKCU01000034.1:0-8028 GCA_002451555.1 Candidatus Segatella albertsiae | reverse complement strand
ACTTTTACATCCACATCGGGCTATCGTCCCAACAATATCTTCTTGATTTCATTGAGCTTGTTAAGAGCCTCAACAGGCGTGAGATTATTGATGTCCAAGCCCAAAATCTCATCTCGTATCTGGCTCAACACAGGATCATCGAGCTGGAAGAAGCTAAGCTGTACACCATCCTTTGGCTCATCGAGATGCTGCAAGTTTGGTTTACCAGCACCACCTACACCAGCATTATCGTCTTCCAATTGTTTTAGAATGACGTTCGCACGCTTCACGATGCTGCGAGGCATACCGGCTATCTCTGCCACATGGATACCGAAGGAGTGCTCACTGCCACCTGGTTCCAACTTACGCAGGAAGATGACCTTGCCATCCACTTCCTTCACGCTCACATTGAAGTTCTTGATGCGAGGGAAGTTCTTCTCCATCTCGTTCAGTTCATGATAGTGGGTGGCGAAGAGGGTACGAGCCTGTGCCTTCTTGTGCTCATGCAGATATTCCACGATAGCCCAAGCAATGGAGATGCCATCATAAGTAGAGGTACCACGCCCCAACTCATCGAAGAGCACCAAGGAACGTGGCGACACATTATTTAATATATTAGCAGCCTCGGTCATCTCCACCATAAAGGTTGATTCGCCGAGTGAGATATTATCACTGGCTCCCACACGGGTAAAAATCTTATCCACCAATCCCACTCTCGCACAGTCGGCTGGCACAAAACACCCGACTTGTGCTAGCAAAACAATGAGGGCGGTCTGGCGAAGCAAAGCAGACTTACCAGCCATGTTAGGACCCGTAATCATCATGATTTGCTGTTTCTCGGTATCGAGCAACACATCGTTTGGTACATATCGCTCGCCAAGCGGCAACTGCGTTTCTATCACAGGGTGACGACCTTGTTTGATGTCGAGTACCTGCGAGTCGTCGATGACAGGACGCACATAGCGATTCTCCTCAGAAGTCTTGGCAAAAGACAAGAGACAATCCATGCGAGCTATCAAGTTGGCATTGATCTGAATCTGAGGAATATACTCCTGCATCGACGCTATCAACTCATTGAAGAGCTGCGCCTCCAAGATGAGAATCTTCTCGTCGGCACCCAATATCTTCTCCTCGTATTCTTTCAGTTCCTGGGTGATATATCGCTCAGCCTGGGCAAGCGTCTGTTTGCGAATCCATTCCTCCGGCACCTTGTCCTTGAAGGTATTGCGCACTTCGAGATAATAACCGAAGACATTGTTGTATCCCACCTTGAGGCTTGAGATACCTGTCTTCTCTATCTCCCGCTCCTGTATCTTGAGCAAATAGTCCTTGCCATGGCGACTGATGGAACGAAGGTCGTCCAACTCAGCATTGTAACCATCGGCAATGACATCGCCCTTGTTGACGAGCTGTGGCGGATCGGGCTGAATCTCCTTGGCGATACGGTCTTTCAGCGTCTCACAAAGATTGAGTTGCTCGCCCACTCGCATCAAGACTTCGTTCTTGGCGTGTTGGCAAGCCACCTTGATGGGTTGGATAGCCTCTAAGGCATGCTGCAACTGCACCACCTCACGTGGAGAAACTCTGCCTACAGCCACCTTGGAGATGATACGCTCCAGGTCGCCGATACGATGCAACTGGTCGTCCATCAACTGTCGGAACTCTGGTTCCTGGAAGAAATAATCCACGATGTCAAGACGCTCGTTGATAGGCTTTACGTCCTTCAATGGGAACACAAGCCAACGACGAAGCATACGCCCACCCATTGCCGTCACCGTACGGTCAACGACATTGAGAAGCGAAGAACCATCTTCTTGCATCGGCGCGACAAGCTCCAGACTACGGATGGTAAAACGATCCATACGCACAAACTTATCTTCCTCGATTCGGGAGAGAGCCGTGATATGGTTGATTTGCGTATGCTGGGTTATCTCCAGATATTGCATGATGGCGCCACTGGCGATAATGCCGTTCTTCAGATGCTCCACGCCGAAACCCTTCAAGGATTTCGTCTTGAAATGACCGAGGAGTTTCTGTCGGGCAGTCTGCTCCGTGAAAACCCAGTCATCGAGTTCATAGGTACAATATTTCGTACCGAAGCACTGCTCGAACTTTGATTTCATGGCACGATCGTAAAGCACCTCCTTCGGTTGGAAGTTGCCCATCAACTTCTCCACATAGTCGGGTGTTCCCTCGCCTGTGAGGAACTCACCCGTAGAGATGTCTAGGAAACTCACGCCACAAGCAGTCTTGCCAAAGTGGACGGCAGCGAGGAAGTTGTTCTCCTTGTAATTCAAGACATTATCGCCCATCGCCACACCAGGAGTCACCAGTTCTGTAATGCCACGCTTCACCATCTTGTCCATCTGGCTCAGTCCCTTCTTGCCTTTGATTTCCTGTCGCTTTTTCTTCGGGTCTTCCAATTGGTCGCATACCGCCACACGCTTACCTGCTCGAATGAGTTTTGGCAGGTAAGTATCAAGGGCGTGATGAGGGAATCCAGCCATCTCGATTGCACCCGACTGACCACCATTGTTACGACGGGTCAATGTGATGCCAAGGACCTTGGAAGCCTCAACCGCATCCTCACAATAAGTTTCATAGAAGTCACCACAACGGAAAAGCAGCAATGCCTCTGGATGTTTGGATTTCATCTCGAAGAATTGTCGCATCATAGGCGTAAGTTTAGCATCGTTTGCCATTATATTTCTATATCCTTTCGTTATTTTCTGTTTATTTTATCCTTGTTTTATGCTACAAAGATAAGGCTTTCCTTTGGATTATCCAAAACAAATTATCTTTTTTTGATAATTTGTAAGAGGAAATGAGCGTAAACAAAGATATAAAAGGCATAAAAAGGGTAAAAGATGTCTTCTAAACAAGACATCTTTTTGTTGAAATATCTAAAAATGTTATAACTTCAACCACAACCCCATCAGTTGATCATCAATATAATAGGTAGCTTGCGAGGTAGAAACCAAGTGATATTCCAGCAGCTTCTTAATGGCACTCTGCACACTACTTGCAGAACGAAGATTATACTTTTTAATAAAAGCAGCAGAAGTGATTTTTCTTGCCATTCCATCTTTGGCAATGGCATATAGAAGTTCTTTTTGAGGCAAAGTAAGCCGCGAGAGGATTTCACTAAACTTACGGTCGTTGTCCAATATCAGAGAATGAATGATAGCCTCTATCAGGTCACAATCCGCATTACTTCCTTGGTCGGTTTGATTGAACGCCTCATGTATCACCTTCTGTATATAATAGGTATTGCCGCCAAAAGTGTGATAAGCCAAAGCAATCGCTTCTGCTTGAATGTCTTTCTCAAACTTTCGGAACAAACCTATGACAAACTCTGTGTACTTATCGAGCGAGATAACATCAAGGTTCATGATGTCGGCACTATTATAGAATGGATGCGCTTTTTCAGAAAACATCTCTGTGATGAGATGTCGCTCACTTCCCGAAAATATAAAGTTAGCATTGCTGCATTTCTGAATATGAGTACGGAGAATGGCTTCCATATTCTTCTCTGGGTAATAACCTATCTGCTGAAACTCATCTATTGCAACGATACATTTCTTGTCTGCTTGCTCCAAACAAGCAAATATTTCCTCCAAGGTATATAATGGATTGGAAATATCACCAAGCGATAGATTGAAGGTAGGCGTATTGGATATTGGATCATAACCAAAACATCCGTTGATGGATTTCAAGGTGTTGACCACCATCTTTAGCAGCTTTGTACTACGATGAGCAGCTTGCTCAAACACTGCCTTGCCTAACTCAAAGGTAAACTCATTGATGCTGGATGTGCGAAGTATGTCTATAGAGATGGTGATAAAACGTTTTTTGATCATAGGTGAATCCAAGCAAAAGTCTATCAATTTGCTTTTGCCCACACGCCTTGCAGCCATAATGACAAGATTTTCACCATTCGTGACGTTCGTAATGATTCTTTTGGCTTCTTGCTTCCTGTCGCAGAAATATTCTGGCTTGATGTACCCAGTAATAATAAAAGGATTCTCCATATTTTCCTATGCTTTGATTTCCACTTGCAAATATAATTATTTATTCTGAATTATGCAAATTGCATAATTTAAATTACATAATATTAACAAGACAACAGGACAATGCAACTTTGGGAGTTCTTACATTTCAGCAATACTCTCCTTTGAACCACAACCTATAAATCGGGTCAACAAAGGAAAAGCCATCTTTATTCTTCTCTATAATGTCCTTGTTTTGGAGCGTCTTCTTGTTCTTGACTATCGTATTGGGATTACCAAGGTTGTAGATTTGCTTTACAACTTGCGATGAGAAATGCTGTTCACCATTGACAATAGCCTTGAGCATCTCTATTTGGGTAGAGCTCAGGTTCTCCGTATCATTCTGAAACATAGGAGTATTGATGTTGAGTACTTGTTTTAGACCAAGATTGAAAATGTCTTCAGTTACCTCAGATGCCGTAAAACTCCAAATAAAATAGCACAATTGCTGGAGATACCAGGAATGACAAGATACGGTATGGCAGATTCTTTCTGCCAACTCTGTAGAAACCGATTTACCTGTCTTCTCGAAGGATTGCTGTATAAATGGAATCCAATGTTCCTTGGCTATCTTCTGCATGAATATCACCTGACCGAAACGATAGAAGGGACTGTTGGAGTTATTGAAAATGTTGAGCATCATATTACGCTTGCTGCCATACAGACAGTAAGAGGTAAGTTGCTGCTGCTGCCAAACGGAGCGCATCTTACCCTCCATATCCTTGTATTCTGGGAGATTCGCCAACTGCTGGAACTCGTCTATACAGACAACAATCTTGATACCATTCTCCTTTGCCATCATCTCTGGCAATTGAAGAATTGTCATCTTATCACGCTCCTGTGGCACAAATTTCAAATCGAAAGCCATAAAGTCTGTAACTTGGTCGTTGATGACTACCTGTGGAATGACACCCGTCAAGAATTTCTTGGCATCTTCTATCCAACGTTCGACTTTAGAGGAAGCGCAAGCGATGACTTGACTGGCAAACATCCTATAGAACTCAGCCTCCGACCCGATGCTGAAAGCATCAATATAACAGACTCTCACGTTTTTGTCTTCCTCACTCAGTTCGGTCATCGCTTTCTTGACAAGTGATGACTTTCCCCAGCGACGTGGAGATATAAGCATCACGTTGATATGGGAAGATAAGAGTTGCTTAAGCAACGCCCTATCCTCTGTGCGATCGATAAAATTATCTTCAGTAGCTAATGTACCAAACTGAAATGGGGATTGATATGCAGTCATAATACCTTATTTTACGTTATTTATGGCACAAATATACGAAATATTACCCAAAGGTAAGTTACCCAAAGGTAATATTTAGTAATTATTAAAAAATGATGTCGCACAAGACCTTTCAGAGTTAAATATCCATCTTTCAGTAAATCTGTTCCATCAATCTGTAATCTGGATAATCGTTGTTTCCAAGAAAAAGTGTAACTTTGCAGCCGTAAAACAATAGAACTATTATTATCATGTTATTAGAAAATATCAAATCACCAAAAGATGTGAAGGCACTCCCTATCGAGCAACTGCCTGCACTCGCAAAGGAAATTCGTGACGGTATCTTGAATCGTGACAGCAACATCGGCGGTCACGTAGGCCCTAACCTCGGCATCGTGGAGACCACCATCGCTATGCACTACGTGTTCAACTGCCCAGAGGACAAGTTTGTCTTCGACGTCTCCCACCAAAGTTATCCTCATAAGATGTTGACAGGTCGTGCGTTCGGTTACTATGACAACAACCGCTTTCAGGAAATTTCAGGCTATAGCAGTCCTGCCGAATCACCCGAATACGACCAGTTTGAATTAGGACATACCTCTACCTCCATCTCCCTTGCCACAGGCCTTCAGAAGGCTCGTGACATCAAGGGCACCAAGGAGAACATCGTGGTTGTCATCGGTGACGGTTCGCTGAGTGGTGGCGAAGCCCTCGAAGGTCTTGACGAGGCAGGTGAACTCGGCACAGGCATCATCATCGTGGTAAACGACAACGAGATGAGCATCGCAGAGAACCACGGTGGTCTCTATAAGAATCTCGCCCTGTTACGTGAAACCAATGGCAAGGCAGAGTGCAACCTCTTCCGTGCCATGGGCTTGGACTATAAGTATGTAGCCGATGGCAACGACGTGAAGACTTTGATCAAGACTTTCGAGGAAGTCAAGGACATCGACCACCCTATCGTCATTCATATCCACACAGAGAAGGGCAAGGGATACGCACCTGCCGAGAACGATAAGGAGACCTGGCACTGGAGCATGCCATTCGACATCGAGACAGGTAAGTTGAAAGGCGAAGGTGGTGGCGAGGACTACGGCAACCTGACAGCAGAATACCTCTTGGAGGAAATGAAGAAAGATAAGCACTTGGTAGCAGTTACCTCAGGTACTCCTGCCGTAGCAGGATTCTTCAAGGCTCGCCGTGAGGAAGCTGGCGCACAACACGTGGATGTTGGCATCGCCGAAGAGCAAGCCGTGGCAATGATTTCTGGTATGGCGAAGGGAGGTTTGCGCCCTGTATATAATGTATATAGCACTTTCATCCAGCGCACCTATGACCAAATAGCCCAAGACCTCTGCATCAACGGCAACCCTGCCGTCATCAATCTCTTCTGCGCCTCGATGTATGGCATGAACGACATCACCCACATCGGTTTCTACGACATTCCGATGCTCAGCAACATCCCTAACCTCGTATATCTCGCCCCAACTTGTTGGGAAGAATACAAGGCAATGCTCGGTTGGGGCATCAAGCAGACAGAGCATCCGGTGGCAATCCGTGTGCCTGGTGGCGCAGTAACTCATAGCGACGAGAAATTTGACGAAAACTACTCTGAGCTAAACCGTTTCAAGATGACTCACAAGGGAAGCAAGGTGGCTATCGTTGCACTTGGTGCTTTCTATGGCTTGGGCAAGCAAGTGGCAGCCCTCTTGAAGGAGAAGAAAGGTATCGACGCAACCCTCATCAATCCTCGTTTCATCACAGGTCTCGATGAGGAGATGCTTGAAAGCCTAAAGGTTGACCATGAGAAGGTGATTACTCTTGAGGATGGTGCTCTTGAGGGTGGATTCGGAGAGAAGATAGCCCGATTCTATGGCGACAGCGACATGAAGACACTCTGCTTCGGCATCAAGAAGGGGCTCTACGACCGTTACGACTACCAGCAGATGGCTCACGACAACGAGTTGACTCCAGAGCAAATCGTAGATAGAGTATAAGCTGTTCTTCAAAATGGCACATCAGCCAAAAGAAAAATACACAAAAAGGGCAGATAAAATTGTAATACTTCATATTTCCATGTAAGGCGGCACTTCCTCGTGATGGGGAAGTGCCGTTTACTTTTCTTTTACATATTTACATGGCTGATATTCATCTGTGGCTGTTATAATTTCTTAAAACAAGATTGTTATCATCCTCATATAATAGGTTTTTGCTAACTTTGCACCCAAAATTAGAAATAAAGCATTTAGTTTGGTCAAGCCATTGTCTTCTAAAACATCCATATCCGACTTTGAGAACGTATATAAGGAGTATTATGTACGATTGTATCGCTATGCCTTTGACTTTGTGAACGACATAGACACAAGCAAGGACATTGTCTCCGAAGTATTCTCCAAGCTTTGGAAGATATACCAGAACATAGACAAGGACAAGTTAGCCAAATTCCTTTATGTTTGCGTCCGCAATGAGAGCATGAACTATCTCCGCAAGCAAAAAGGCATGGACAAATATACACAATATTGCCTGGCAGCATTTTCAGAAGAAGATGACAGCTATCTGGACAACCTGGACGAGCGTCTGGACGAAATCAATCAAGTCATCAATACCTTGCCCCCAAAGACCCAGTTTGTTTTGGAGCAATGCTATATGCACCGACACACTTACAAGGAAGTGGCAGCCATGATGGATATTACGACAGATGGAGTGAAAAAGCACATCACCAAAGCCTTTTCTATCCTTCGCCAACACTTCAAAAGGCAAGTTCTCAATAGAAGT
>DKCU01000090.1:18104-20661 GCA_002451555.1 Candidatus Segatella albertsiae | reverse complement strand
TGACAGGGTTGATGAAGAAGGATCGCTGACCAGAACCTTGGAAGGCAAAGTTGAGTTCCCATCCCTTATAGTTGATGAATCCTGTGAAACCATAGATGAGGCGAGGTGTCTCAGGGTAGCCTATATAGGTGGCATCGTTTACATCAATGACCCCATCATGGTTGATGTCTCGGTACTTGATATCGCCAGGCATCACATCGCCATCTTGTCGTGGTGAATTGTCGATTTCTGCTTGGTCACGGAAAAGACCCTCTGCGATGTAGCCGATTGGTTGACTGATTTCATGACCCACTTTGCGCTGCCATGTTGGCTTGTTGGTCGCCTCTTCTACTTCCTTGTATTTTGTCTTGTTATAAGTGAGAGTTCCATTTAGAATCATCCAACAATCGTTACTGAATGCCTTTTGCACTTTCAAAGAGAGGTCTACACCACGTGAGTCCGTTTTACCGATGTTGGCAAGCGGATCTACCTCAATACCCATATTGGCTGGTATGGTGGTACGTGTGGAGATGATATTGTGGCGAATTTCTTGGTAGATGTCGGCTTGTGCTTCTATCAAACCACCGAAGAGTTTTGCCTCAATACCCAGGTTCTTTTGTTCTGCTATTTCCCAAAGAATATTAGGGTTGGCGTATGCCACAATCTGTTTGCGTACGAATTGTGCGCCTGCATTTGCGGTTGGATCTTGACCTCCTGTTCCTGCGGAAGTTGTTCCTATCTGTGGTAAAAATACGAAGCGAGGTGTTTCCACGATACCATCATTTCCTACTTTACCCCAAGACAGACGAAATTTCAAGTAGCTGATGTATTTGTCAATTTTCTTCATCCAAGGCTCGTTGGATGCCACCCAAGCTCCACCTACTGCGGGGAAGAAACCGAAACGTTTTGATTTAGCAAAACGTTCGGAACCATTGTATCCAAAGCTTCCCTCTATAAAGTAACGGTCTTTATAACCATAATTGCCACGTGCAGAGTAGGTTAAGTTGCGCTGTGGTTGACCGTTGAGTACATCACTTATCGGAGTGAAGGTACGCTCTTGTGATTGAACTACGGCAGTAAGTGATGTTTGGTGGTTGCCCCAAGCTGCTTGGTGAATCAAAGTGCCTGTGTAGGTGATTCTGGTATCGGTACTTCTATCTCCCTCACTAGCATTCAGCGTGCGGCTTGCCCTGGAATTCTCTACGTCAGCGAGTGTAAACTTACCTGTCTCATTGTCATAGCTGGATAGATAATACTTATATGGTATAGTGTAGAACTCATTGCTGTAGTAGCCTGTTTGTACCAAGGAAGCGCTTGCCCTGAATTCCAAACCTTTTACCAATTTGGACAGATTGTGTATATACTCTGCACGGTTGGTGGTTGAAAAACGAGTACGGTTGATGTATCCTTTCTGTATTTCCATGTATGGATTGGTCTTCCTGCTGGCCGTTGTGCCAAAAAGAATATGAGGAAAATTATGCGTCTCGTCTGCAGGGTATGTTGGAGCAAAATCCACAGGTGAAGCATTGAAAGCGTAATAATAAGCTTCGGTCTGGCTGGTTTGTGGACCATGGTACTTGTCCAATGTGGCTACAGAATTGATGACCAACTTAATGCCTGAGCGTAAATCAATGTTCAAGTTGGTTCTGAATTGCGTCTGATTGTTGGTAATATTACAATCGAAATCATTCAGACGGTCAGTCTTAATCATACCCTCGTCACGATTATAGTTGATGGCAGCATAATATTGCACTTTCTTAGAGCCGCCACGAATATTAATGCCGGCACGATGGTTCCATGCAAAGTCTTTGAAAAGCTGCTTGTACCAATCGGTATGTGGGTATAACCAACTAGGATATTTCCCAGAGGCGGTCTTATTAATGTAATCGACAGAGTATTGAGGTGATGCGTTTGGGTTGCGCCCCAATTGTGCTTGGTCGTACATCCTCATATAAGTGATAGGATCTACTACATCGATGGTGCTAGTTGGTTGTGTCAAGACAGATTCATATCGGAAATTAGTATATACACTACCTTCTTCACCCTTCTTGGTGGTCACCTTGATGACACCATTGGCACCACGGGCACCATACATGGCAGTTGCCGAGGCATCTTTCAATACGCTGAAGCTCTCGATATCCTCTACTTGGATGCGAGAAAGTTCTAGCTTGGAAGATTCTACGCCATCAATTAAAATCAAAGGGTCGGTATTGGCACCGCTCTGGAAAGAGGTGATACCACGGATATAGAACTTGGTGTTCATCTCATTTTCGGTCAAGCCACCAGGAAGACCACCGGTTTGCCATGCCACCATACCAGGAATACGACCAGCGAAAGAGGTTGTCAGGTCGGAACTTGACACCTTCAAATCGGTAGGTTTTACAGTCGTGATAGAAGATACGACGCTTTCCTTTTTCTGAGTACCGAAGGCAACGACCTGTACTTCGTCCAAATTCTTGGCATCTGGGCGCAAGTCAATTTTCAAGGCTCTTTGAGGGTTCTTGATTTCTGCAAATTCATTTTTGTAGCCAACAAATGAGAACTTGAGTACATCGCCTTTGCGAGCTTTCAGAGAGAA
>DKCU01000090.1:11771-17998 GCA_002451555.1 Candidatus Segatella albertsiae | reverse complement strand
GGCAGTTCGACACCGTTCTCATCGACTACCTTTCCCTTGATGTCGTAAAACTCGCCGGCTCCTTTTGAGACGTGCAATGTTCCCTTGGTAACGGTGATGAATTGTTTGTCTATCTTAAAGGTCAGCCCTTTGCCTGTGAGGAGCTGTATCATGGCTTCTTGTACATTGGAAGCCTTGATGTTGCGACTCACAGTTAGTCCCTCTACGTCTTCGTTGGCGTAGAGTACCTTGTACTTGGTAGCCTTTTCCAATCGCTTGAACGCTTTGGCGAGGCTCTCATTCTTCATGTTGATGACGATTTCCTGGTTTTGTCCTTGGGCTACGATGGGTTGTATCACGCCCGGTGACATTAAGAGGGTAGTCACCAGCAAACAATCTCTCAAAGTTTTCTTCATTTTACGCTGATTAAAGTTTAAAATTACTTATAAGTCGTAAAGAAATGAAATAAGACACCCCTTTTGATAGAAAAAATGAAAAAATCGTGGTAAATTCGTTAAAATTTGCCACGATTTAGTTTCATATTATAATAAAGGTACCATATAGAGGGGGAGATACACAATACCGTTTTCCACTTTTAGGTCGGCAGTATGTACAACGTAAGGAGTGGCGAGATAATTGCTATATTTCTTGATGCATTTGTTCAATGACGTGATGGTGTATCTTGTTGTTGATTTCACTTCAATAGGCGAAATGTTGTGCCGAGTTGTTATCTTACTCTTTGCTATCAGAAAGTCTAATTCCATTCTTGAATCCTTGTCGTTTCTGTCAGAATTAGAGTAGAAATAGAGGTTGTGACCTGCAGTCTTGAGCATTTGAGCCACAATATTTTCTATAATCATGCCAGAGTTCATCTCTAATTTGTCCTTTAAAATTTTCTGATATAACTCTTCTGTAACGATTCCTCGTTCGTCAAAAGCATGACTGATAAGCAACCCCGTATCACCCATGTAACATTTCAAAGTGAAGTCGTCTCGTTTTAAGTTGAGGCCAATGCTTGGCTCTGTTGTATTGTAGCACATATTCACGATCATAGCATCCTTGAGCCAAAGAAAAGAACTTTCATAGTCTCTCATCCTTGCTTCTTTATTCAGGTCAGATAACTTGAATTTCTTTTCATGTTTCTGCAATTGCGAGGGAATTTCATCGAATATGCTGAGTACTTTTTCTGCATAGTTGCCCGCATAATCATATATACTATTGCGGTAAAGAGTTAATATCTGGCGTTTTACTCTGTCTGTTTCCTCAAAATCTTTAGTGTCAATATATTTCTTGACAGCTTGTGGCATGCCACCTACGATGAGGTAAAGTCTAAAAAAATCCATGGCTTTCCTGTGTATCGCTTGCCCTAATGGCTGTTGATGCTCAAATTGGGCTTTGATAAAGTCCATAAGCATATCTTCACCGTTTGCCCAAAGGAATTCTTCGAGGTCCATAGGGTACATATAGATGGTTTCCTCTTCGGAAGGGATTAATATTCCTTCTGTATTTCTTCTGATGGATATGAGTGAGCCTGTCTCTATATAATCATAACGCCCATCTGCCACCAAGTATTTTATGGCAGTACGAGCCCTTGGACAAAATTGTACCTCGTCAAATATAATTAGAGATTCTCTTGGGTACAATTTCTTCCCACTATAAATACTAAGGTGAGTAAACAGCATGTCTAAATTGTCAAGATAGTCATCAAACAGTTGTTTGATGTCTTTCCCTACTTTGTTGAAGTCGATGAGAATGTAGCTTTTATATTCATTTTTAGCAAACTCTTCTACAACAAAGCTTTTCCCGACACGCCTTGCTCCTTCTAACATGAGGGCCGTTTCGCCTTTTCTGCTGTTCTTCCATTTTAGAAGCTTTTGGTATATTTTTCTCTTCATTTCACGAAAACGAGATTAATATTTTTGTATATTTACACGAAAACGAGATTATCAAACCTTGAAGTTTACACGAAAACAAGATTATTGATTTGCTTATTTTACACGAAAACAAGAATAACTCGGTTGCAAAGATACAAAAAACATATATAAAAGCTATTATTTTCCGTGAAAAAACAATATAATTATTGATAATTAACCTTTTGGCTTCTTACCATATCGTTGGTAAGGTAATAGATAGCATTGCGCCAAAGTTTGTTGCTTTTTATTTGATGTGCAAAGTCTCGCCCTCTACGACAGCCTTGAATCTGCCGTAGCTATTGAGTAACTCCACGGCACGCTCCAATGACTCGCTTCTCTGGCAGAAGTAGCGGAGCTTCAGGTTCTTCAAGGCTTCTTTGTCGAAGACAACGTTCACGTTGTACCATCTGCCGATGTTCTTGGTCACTTCGGCAAGGGTGGCATCGTCATAATAGATGAAGCCTTGCAGCCAGTAGGTATAGGTGTCCATGTTCTCGGCACTCATGGCGAGTGGGGAGCTCTCATTGACGGTGACACCTTGTCCTGGCACGAGCTTCACGGAGCGAGTCTCCTTCTTGTCGCTGACCAATACCGAACCTGTGAGCAAGGCGACATGGCATGGCTCGCCCTTGTAGCAACTTACGTTCAACTCTGTACCCAAAACCTTAGCATCGGCTTTTTCTGTGCTGATGACGAAAGGGTGTGCCTTGTCCTTGGTTACCTTGAAGTATGCCTCGCCTTCGAGATACACTCTACGCTCCTTGCCGCTGAACACGACAGGGTAGGTGAGGCGACTACCAGCATACATGAATACCTTAGTGCCGTCGGCAAGGGTGATGTTGTAACTCTTGCCTGGTGGAATCGTTACGGTGTTGTTCTCCATGGCTACGTCGTCATCGCCCAAGCCGAGGGCATGGAGGATGCGAGTGGTTGTGGAAGTAGCTGGTTGCTGTTCGCTCTTAGGCATGACGATGCCTTCGCCTTCCAATACCTGTGGGGCATTGCTCTTGTCGGATGACGTAAGTATGGTGGCATTTCCTGCCAAGGAGTCGCGCTGATAGACGCAAGCCAGATTATGGGACTCGCTTTTTGGAGCGTCCAAGAATACGAATTGTCGTATGGCGAGGAGTACGAGCAGCGATGCGGCTACACCTATTATTATATAGAGCGGCTTGGAGAAATGCTTTTTCGGCATTGAGGTGTCTTCGTCAATAAACGAAGAGAACTTGTCCCATTCCTTGTCAAGGTCGAATGGAAGACCATCTTCTTTGGCACCGTGGCGAGCCACGGCTTGTTTGACATTCAAAGCTTCCTTCATGTCAGACATGGCATCTCCGTCCTGCATCAGCGATGCAAGTTCTTCGTCTGTCAGTTCCTTGTCAGGTTCCATCCAGTCGATGATGTCATTCCATTTGTCTTTATCTTCAGTCATGTTTTGAATGTCTTATGTTTTATTTAGGAAAGGTATATAGCCTTTCAATCTTATAATACTTATCGTAATCTTCTCGTTTTTTACACCCTAAGGTATGTCTTTTTGTACTTTATTAACAAAAGTAGCCTCTTTTCCTTGGAAAGTGTAGCCTGGCAGAAGGTTCTGCTTATTCTTCTGGTCTCATGGTTGAGCGAAGAATCTTCAGTGCTTGTACGATATGTTTGCGTACGGCGCTGATGCTGATGTCCAGCTCTTCTGCTACTTCTCGGTATTTCATGCCTCTGAAGTAACATAGTTTGAGAATCTTCTGGGTTTGTGGAGTCAGTGTCTCGATGGTTTGGTACATGGACTTGATGCTTCGCTCGCTTTCTTCCCAGGAGTTCTCCAATTGCTCGGTCGAAGTACCATAGAGCATATTGTAGAACTCGATGTACTTGTTGCGTGCCGTCTGCTTGCGGATATGGTCGATGCACTTGTTGTGAACAAGCCGGTAGAGGAAAGCACTTCTTTTCGGAGGTTCGACTTCCGCTCGTCGAAGCCAGAGTTGCTCGAATGAGTCGCCGACGATGTCACGGCACACCTCCTCATCCTTTACCAACTGCATGGCAGCATAGTAAAGCTTAGGATATATGTCCCTGAACAGTGTTTCGAAATCTTTCTTTTCGTTACTCATTCTTGTTCTCTCTCTTCCTTGATTATACTTATTTGGACTAAAAAGTTGCAATTTGTGTCCTAATCGGTTGCAAAAGTAATAAAAAATAAACAGAAAGCCAAGCGAAACGATATTTTTTCTACAAGAAAACTTGCGTCATTCGTATCTTTTTCGTATATTTGTCGCCCCTTATATATAATAAGGTGTAAGCAGATGTGCTTTCGGCACAAGATTAAGAACATAAAGCTAAAGAATTATGACAAAAGAAGAATTGATGCACAGAGCCATCGTGCTCTCAGAGAATAGTGTGAGAAATGGCGGCGGTCCCTTCGGAGCTGTCATCGCCAAGGATGGAATCATCGTGGCTGAGGCTTCCAACAGTGTCACCATCGACAAGGATCCAACGGCTCATGCCGAGGTGAATTGCATCCGACAGGCTTGCTGCAAATTGAAGACCTTCAATCTGGAGGGTTGCGAGATTTATACCTCCTGCGAACCATGTCCGATGTGCCTCGGTGCCATCTATTGGGCGCACTTGGATAAAATCTATTATGCCAACGACCGAAAGGATGCAGCGAAGATAGGTTTCGACGATGAGTTTATCTACGAGGAGATCGACCGTAAGATAGAAAATCGCCATAAGCCAATGATAGCCTTGATGCGTGACGAGGCGTTGGGTGCTTTCCGTATGTGGGAGGAAAATACAGAGAAAAACGAATATTAAAGGAGAATGTCGTGAGGTTTAACCATAGCCTCACGACATTTTATTGTTTAAAGAGCCTTTTTCTTAAGAAATATTTCACATTCTCGGTTTTTCTTTGTACTTTTGTGCCATCTTTTGGAAATCCTTAGAGATTCTTATCGGAAAATCCTATAATATTTACATACGATAATGGAACAGTCAATAGAAAATCTCTACAAGCTTGACGGTAGGGTGCCCGTCGGTAAAGCACTCCCATTTGGTCTTCAACATGTGTTGGCGATGTTTGTCAGCAACATTGCGCCAATCATGATTCTCGCAGGTGCGGTGGGATTGGATAGTTCGGTCAGTGCTGTGCTCATCCAAAACTGTATGGTCATCGCCGGTATTGGTACGCTGGTACAGCTCTATCCTGTATGGCGCATCGGTTCTCGCTTGCCTATCGTGATGGGTATCTCCTTCACCTTCCTTTCGCTCGCCATCAGCATTGCCGCTGCCCATGGCATGGGAACGCTCATCGGTGCGGTCATCGTCGGTGGTCTTGTGGAAGGTACGCTTGGACTCTTCGCCAAGTATTGGATTAAGCTCATTCCTCCTGTGGTAGCCGCCACGGTAGTTACCGCCATCGGATTCTCGCTTCTTCCTGTAGGTGCCAACTCTTTTGCGGGTGGTCAGGGTGCTGCCGACTTCGGTAGCATGAACAATTGGATTGTGGGTTCCGTCACCTTGCTCGCTTGTCTTCTTTGCCAGATTTTCGCAAAGGGTTTCTTGCGCTCCCTCTCTGTTCTCGTCGGACTGATTGTGGGTTATATCCTCGCTCTGTGTATGGGCATGATAGATTTCAGTGGACTTTCCAATCTTTCTATCCTTGCCTTGCCTCATCTCTTGCCTTTTACTCCTGAGTTTAATATCGGTGCCATCCTCTCGGTGGTAGCTGTGTATTTGGTATCTGCCACGGAGACCATCGGTGATACTTCGGCTCTTTGCAACAGTGCCTTGCATCGTGACCCTAACACCAAGGAGATGGGAGCGGCGGTTTGCTGCGATGGTTTCGTAAGCTCGGTATCGGGTCTCTTCGGATGTACTCCTATTACTTCCTTTAGCCAGAACGTAGGTTTGGCGGCGATGTCGGGCGTGGTTAATCGATTCACTATCGCCATGGGTGCCATCATCATGATTATCGGCGGTGTGTTCCCTGCCATCGGCTATGTGCTCACCACGATTCCTCAGGCTGTGCTCGGTGGTTGTACCATCATGATGTTTGGTAGCATCCTCTTCGCAGGTTTCGGTATGATGGCTCGCACGGGCTTCTCTCAGCGTAACATGGTCATCGTGAGCCTCTCGCTCAGCGTAGGTCTCGGTTTCACCCAAGCAACGGGCATGTTTAATATCTTCCCAGAGATTGTTCGCACTGTATTCGCCGACAACTGCGTGGCAGTCGTGTTCCTCTTGGCAGTGATTCTGAATCTCGTGTTACCTAAGTCGTTGGAGAAATAGTTCAGCAAATGAGGCTGAATTATAAAATGACATCCGAAGTCAAATCGGGCAGAA
>DKCU01000090.1:0-11631 GCA_002451555.1 Candidatus Segatella albertsiae | reverse complement strand
GAATCGTTAATTGGCGTCCGAAATCAAATCGGGCTGAAAGCCCAAAAGCATTTAGCCCAGGGCAACGCCCTGGGTAATATGTTGCAAATTAAAGTCGCCCTGTAAGGGCAAAAGCATAATAGATAAATCATATAAATTTCAAGTCAGAAAATGGATTTACTGAAAGAAAGAATTATGAAGGAAGGCAGATGCTTTCCTGGAGGTATCTTGAAGGTGGATAGTTTTGTGAACCATCAGATGGACCCTATGTTGATGATGGACTTGGCGAAGGAGTTCGTGCGCCTTTTCAAGGACATCAAGTACAACAAGATTGTGACAATCGAGGCTTCAGGCATCGCTCCTGCCATCATGGTGGGCTACTTGACCAATCTCCCTGTTGTTTTTGTCAAGAAAAAGAAACCTAAGACAATGGAGGGCATGATTACCTCTGTGGTTCACTCTTTCACTAAGGACATGGACTATACTGTGTGTGTCAGCAACAGTTACCTTACTCCTGACGACCACGTCATCTTCATCGACGACTTCCTTGCCAACGGCAATGCTTCGAAGGGTGTAATGGATCTCTGCCAACAGGCTGGTGCCACCATCGAGGCGATGGGCTTCATCATCGAGAAGGCTTTCCAGCATGGCGGCGACTTCCTTCGCAAGGAAGGGATGCGCTACGAGGCTCTTGCTACCGTCGAGAGCTTGGATGACTGCAAAATAGTTTTGAAATAATATGAAGAAAAGAATATTCTTGTTGAACGCCTTGCTTTGTTTGGCTCTGTCCTTGTGGGCGGTGCCGGCGAAGCGAGGCGTTTGGTGTTCTGTCTCTTTGGTTGATGGAACGGAAGTGCGAGTGCAACTTGTGGGTGATGAGTTCTCTCATTTTTACGTTTCGGAGGATGGAACGAAGTATGTGGAGGATGCCAGTACGGGACTTTATCGGAAACTAACCGATGAGGCTCAACGGCGGAAAGGTGTGATGGCTCGTCGTGCAAAGGTACAAAAACGCCAAGCGACTCGTTTGCGCAAGGCGCAATCTGCATCGAGGCGGAGTAGCTTGTTCCAAGGCACCAAGAAAGGGCTGGTGATTCTCGCTGAGTTTACGGACAAGAAGTTTGCCACAGGACACAACTTGTCTCTGTACAAGCAGATTGTGAATGGCGACAACTATCAGTCGGGTGATTTCCGAGGTAGCGTCAAGGACTACTTCAAGGCGCAGAGCCAGGGACAATTTACTTTGGATTTTGATGTGGTCGGCATCTGTCCGTTGTCGAAGAGCTATGCTTATTATGGTAAGAATACCACAGATTCTTATGGGAATGATACTGACCAACATGCAGGAGAAATGGTTGCTGAGGCTTGCCAGTGGGCTCACCAGCAAGGTGTCGATTTCTCCCAATATGACTGGGATGGAGATGGCGAGGTGGATCAGGTCTTCGTGCTTTATGCCGGAAAGGGGGAGGCTGATGGTGGCGCAGAATCTACAGTTTGGCCTCACATGTACTATCTTTCAGTATCTGATTATGGCAAGGCATTGACCTTTAATGGCGTAAAAGTCGATACATACGCTTGCAGCGCAGAGTTGAATGGCAACAGCGATCTCGATGGAATCGGTACGTTCTGCCATGAGTTCTCCCATTGCATGGGCTTCCCTGACCTGTATGACACTAGTTATAGCGGATGGTTTGGCATGGGCGACTTTGACCTGATGAACTCGGGCAGTTATAATGGCGATGGTAGATGCCCTGCTGGTTATTCCGCATACGAGAAGAATGAGTGTGGCTGGATTACGCTTCATGACATGACAGACATTGACTCTGAGAACAAAGTGTCGGGCTTGGCTCCAGTAAGCGAAGGTGGTGATGCCTATGTCATCCACAACAAGGGACATCAAGATGAGTACTATGTGGTGGAGAATCGTCAGAAGACGAATTGGGACGCGAGTCTTCCTGATGCAGGTGTCATGATTACCCATGTGGATTACAATGAGTATGTCTGGGAGTATAACGTTCCTAACACGAAAGATACTTATTATGATTGGGATGATAATGACAAGGAATATACCAATGACCACCAGCGTCTAACTATTTTCCATGCCGATAACAAATCGCATGGTTCTTATGACTATGGACATGTGGGCGACCTGTATGGTAATAAATATACCAGCTTGACTTCTACATCGACTCCTGCCGCTACCTTATATAATAAGAATTCCGATGGAACGAAGTATATGCATATTGACATCACTGACATTGCGGTGGCTTCTGATGGAACTGCTTCGATGACATTTACTCCAGCCGACCATAATGGGGGTGGTGAAACTCCAGATACACCTGTTGTGCCAGATGGCTCTACCTTGCTTTATGAGTCATTCAACAATTGTGATGGCAAGGGTGGTAATGATGGAGAATGGAGCGGAAACGTTGCCGGAAGTGAGGCTAGCTCTGATGAATTCGATAATAATGGCTGGACGAGTACCGGCAAGATTTATTCTGCGGATGGCTGTGTACGACTTGGCGCAAGTGGAAATGTGGGCAATATAACTTCTCCTGCCATTACTGTCGATGGTTCAGTCGTGCTGACGTTCAAGGCTGGTGCTTGGGATGGCGGCAAGGATGGCACAGCCTTGAATCTTTCCGTTTCCAACGGAAAGATTTCCGATGCTTCCGTCACCATGAAGAAGGGCTCTTGGACTAGTTATTCAACTACGATTACTGCAAAAGGTACAACGAAGATTACTTTTGCAGCCCAAAAGGGACGCTTCTTCCTAGATGAGGTAAGAGTGACGGCTCATAGTTCGACAGGTATCGAAAATGTGGAGGCTGAAGAAAGAAGTAGCATCATAGGTTACTATTCTTTGGATGGCACTCGTCTGAATGCGCCAACTCCAGGAATTTGCATCATTCGATATGCTGATGGAACAGTGAAGAAAATAATCAAAAAATAGGGAAGTAGTACTTCATTGGTACTTGCAGTAGTACTTCCTTTGCTATCGAAGTTATACTTCATTGCTCTTTGAAGTATAACTTCGATTTGTTGTCTATATCTCATTAATAGGATTCTTATTTGACGATTTCTGCGGCGTAGGTCCCCATAACCTTATATCCCATAGGGTTTGGGTGCAGCCAGTCGCTGCTGGCATATTCCTTTTTCATTTGTCTATCATCCTCGGGCGATTGCAGTAGTTTGGCGAAGTCGAGGATACCATCCACTTCTTTCTTCTTGGCTTGGTTGCGAATCCACTCGTTGACGGTCTGTCGGGCAGCCTCATGGAAAGGGGAGTAATATCCAGCTCCCTTGAAAGGGGTGATGGTGGCGAGATAGACTTTCATCCTACGTGCCTTAGCTTTCTTAATCATTGCCTGGTAACTCTCGATAAGCTGGCGAGCCACGGTCTCGCTATTCCCACTTCTGGCAGCACCGATGTCGTTAATACCCTCGAAGATGATGACCTTCTTCACGCCGAATTGTCCGAGGATGTCTCTGTCGAAACGGTCTTTGGCCAATGTGCCGAATCCTCCAGGTACAACCACACGATTGTTTCCGATGCCGAGATTAAGCACACCTTGGTTGGTTATCTTATGTTTCAGTTGCAGCATCTCCGACATCACGTCTGGCCAACGGTTCTGGGCATTGTCGGTGGAGCATTTGCCATCGGTGATGGAGTTGCCCATGATGGCAATGCTGCTGAGGTCGGTCCTCAGCGAATAAATGTCGATGCCACTGATGTTGTACCAATGGTTCTCCCGGAAAGCCTTCTCGAAGTTGGAGTGGGCGTTGGTCACGCCTTTCATAATGTATGAGGTGGTGCGAGATCCCATGTGGACGGTCGGTACGGTTGGGGCGGATGTGTAGTTGATAGTGATAGCCAATCGTTGCAGGGCTTTCAGGGGAAAGGGCAGGGCATCGCTCATGATGCTCTTGCCGGCAGGGATGGTCACCTTGTATTTCTTGTCGAACATGACATACTTGGCACTCTTCGGGTCGATAGCGAAGGAATCCTTGGCATGGGCGATGTAGATGGAGCGGATGACAACAGGTTCGGTGCTATAGACGTTGCTCAGTTTGAGACGAATCATGTCGCCTCCGATGCTCACCTTGACCACTTGTCTGACGGAGCGGTTCGACATATTGTTGTTATAGGGCATAAAGCTCTTGACGACGGTTTGTGGGGCGGTTGCCCATGTGCCAATCCAGTTCTGTGCCGTAGCTTGTAATGTTATAGCGCAGAATGTGAAAAGTAAAGCAATAATCTTTTTCATCTTTCTGTAATAAAAAGAGTCGATGCCACAAATTGCACCGACCAATAAAATATATATCTGCTGCAAAGTTACGCTTTTCTTTCGAAAGGAGCAAGGATTTTTGGGGAAATCTTTGAGGATGAGGTGAATGAGAAGGAAAAGGTGCATCCAATGGCGCGTAAAAGCTAAAAAAAGATAAATAAAAAGTTTGCTTTCCTCACTATCAGAAACTTTTTTCTTATTTTCTGGTTTCGTTTTTTCTATAAGTATCAGAATTTCATAGAGAGTGGTGCCTTGACACAACTTCAACGCATCATTAGACGAGACATATCTACAGTAGAAGGCTTTATGTTAGAGCGTTATTTCCGCCAGAAATTAAGAGAAAGCCAAGAATACACTCTGATAGGTCAGTATTGGGATAGGAAGGGTGAAAACGAGATCGACATTGTGGCGATTAATGAGATAGATGGTATTGCCGACATCTTTGAGGTAAAGAAAGACAAGAGTCGATATGATGAGCGTTTGCTTTCTGCAAAGGTAGAAAACATGCTTGCCACGTGTCCTGAGCTGAAGAAATATAAGATTCGACTATCTTGTTTGTCTATGGAAGATATGTGATGACAATGATGAAGAAAGATGCATCCTTGGTCGCTCGATGTTGGAACGACAGAGGATGCATCTTTTTATATTATGGATTGGGGAAATCGGCATTGATTCCTCTTGGCAGAAAATACCCTTTGATGCAGTTTGGATTGCAAACGCAAATCTGTATGTGATTCTTTTCTCGGAATCCTGCGTTAGGATAAAGTTCCTGTCCCTCCCAAAACACACCTTTGACAGAATCGTATGGGTGAGCATTCGCCTTTGCATTAATCTTCAATGCAGTCTGTACAACTGCACAATCTAGTTTTCTTATTAACTTGTCTGGAGATTTTCCAATAGTGCTATTTTGTGGAAGTGGCAAATTAGTATCGGTATAAAGCTCTTCTAAAACTTTATATGAAGTTTTTAGTTCCTGTAAGTAGAAACTATCTGTTAAATCAAAGCAGTAGCCTAAGTCTATCAAAGCACCAATTACAGCAGGTTCTTGTACTTGTGATTTTTTTCTTTTAGCTAAATCCCTTGCCCATTGCCATGCTCGTTCTTCGTTATTCTCCCAAAAATAGATACCACTGCCCAACCAGTCATAATCATTTGTACTGGCAATCAAATCGGTCTTACCCAAAATGACTTTATCTACTACGGACTTGTCACAGCCATGAAATCCTATGACTAAATTTGACCGTCTGGAATATAAAGACTCTTCCATAAGGCTATCTGAGATGAGGGGCTAACTCTCCATTTTGCAACATAATCCCTGCTTCGATTAGGAATTTTTTAGCATTCTCTTTGCTAGCAGTGATCTCTTTAATTACAGCTTGCATTCTTTCTTGTCTTTTGCTATCGAATAAATCCATATTTTCGCCTCCTTGTTTTAAAAGGGTTTATAAATCTGCTGCAAAAGTACGATTTTATTTTGGAAGGTGCAAGGAACTTACTGAAAATATTTGATTGTGGCTTTCTTTATGTCTTGTTTGGTTCTCCAATCTCTTCAGATATTCGTAGTCGCTCCAAACCAAATAGTAGATTTTCTTGATTCTACAGGGAATATACACTACCAATGCTATGAAAAGTAACAAAATGGCTATCTTTAAATTCTGAGCCTCAATACCTTTCAAATAATTGGCAATCTTCTCATTTGAAGTACCTAAAAAGAGGAACAATGGAATTGTTAAGCTTTGCATAAAAGCGACTTGCGCTTCAATAGTAGCTATATTTTTACAATAAGTACTCTTTTGAACAAAGTAATAAGCCTCATAATATTTGTCCAAGAACTTTTTGTTCTGAACATTTTTTACATTTGTGATATTCAACAAAACAAACATCGCCATTATTAATGCTATGCACCAGTAGAACAAATAAGGTGTGTTATAAAGTACCATTATGCAACTCGTAACTATCATAATTCCAATAATCCAAGATTTCAATGGGCATTCAGCCTTATAACTCATTTTTCCATAGTGATGTGCTTCACGTAGGTAAACGAAGTTTCGGATTTCCGTCACTAGTTTCTTTAGGCTTTTATAAATTTCATCAGTTGAGTTTCGCCAGTATGTCCAAATGTGACCAGTAAACCACACATTGATTAGTCCTACTGTATAAGCGAGAACCAAATCAATAGTCCAGACAATAGCCTCGGGAGTTTTTATAATTGGAAAGTCGTAACTTCTTGGCATCCACATTATCACTAATAGTACAATTGCACCACCAGGTATGACCATTGCCAATATGTCGTAAAGTGTAAGTTTGGAAACAAAATCATTCATAGGTATATCCATAGAAAAAGGTGTATCCCCCACAGTTCTTAACGAACCTAGAAGATACACCTTATTTATATTTATAAGCTTAATCGGTTACACCATCACGAAGTTCACCATTCTGGTTAGGTGTTGGTTGAGAACCATCTTGATTGTCAATGATTCCAGCATTATTGTTCTTCTCACGTGTAGGGAAGCGCATATTCAACCAACCATCATTAGCAGCCATATTGAACTTGAATGCAGCTGGATAGTTAGATTCCTGACCAGCATGGAAACGAACGATAGGCTTGCCTAGACGCTTAGCATCTGACACGAAGAATCCTTCGCCCCAAAGTTCAACACGACGCTGGAACCAGATCTCGTCAGCCAAAGTGCGACCACCAGCAGTAACGCTGTAGGATGGGTCGCGGTAAGTCTTGACGAAATTCTCCAAGATTGTCTTTGCGTCAGCCTCATGTCCACTCTTGGCAAGACCTTCAGCCTTGATGAGAATCATTTCCTCAACACGCATCAATGGGAAATCATTATTGTTCATCGTGCTTCCAACACCAGATTTCTGACCGAACTTGATGCTTGTATAGGCATCAAAAGGAACTTTTCCACCATCATCAGTAGTCAGGTCTGCTATAGCATCGCCCTTTGCATCGCCCCAAGTCAAGTTTGCCCAGTTTGGTGAGTGCTTCTCTGCATTCAGCCACCATCCCTTGCGTACATCTGTAGAAGGGATCTTGTTGTAGAGCAACACGTTGATGCAAGGGACATTGCTTGTTGCTGGAGCATAACCATCACCAGAGAAAGAACCAATCCAAGAAGATGGGTTAGCGTAGCCTTGGTTTTCTTCGCCCGTAACCATAGCATTGGTCATACCAAAGCCCCAAATCCAGTTGCTTGCGCTGATGTCATCAAAAGCAGGCTCACTAACATCTGCTATAGATGCTGGTTTATAACCTTGCATTGCCTTGTCTGCATCTTCCGCAGCCTTAGCATATTCGCCCATAGCAAGATAAGCACGTGCACGAAGACCGTATGCAACATTCTGATTTATCTGTGTCTTATCAATACGCTGATAACCGTCCAAAAGTTCAATGGCTTTAGTCAAATCATTGATAATAACATCATATACCTCAGCCACAGTAGCACGTGGGTTATTGGTAGCCTCGTTCTTTCCAATGATAGGAACACAAGGTTGGTTCTTTGCAGTTGCATAACCAAACTGGAAATATGGAGCAAGTGCCATGTAATCGTATGCACGAGTAGCGTAAGCTTGGCCTGCCTGTGCTTTGCCCTTGGCATCAGCCTTTTCCAAGTCAATTGAATTGATAACTTGCTCTGCTACGCCTATCTGACGATATGGCAATGTATAGCGAGCATAAGGATTGGCATAGTCTGGATTACGGGTTGAGTACTCGCAAGCAGAAGAGAACCAGTTGAAATCATTGTTCGCCGAGAACATATCTGCACCTTCCAAATCCTGTGACAAGGCTGCGGAGATAAAGCCGAAGTCGTCAGCACGACCTTGAGCTGTTCCAAATACCGCCAAAGGCGAACCTGCCATTGTGTACATACCATTCAATGTAGCATCCAAGCGGCTAGACAAGGCATCTGTAGTCTCTTGCACCTGTCCACCAGTAATCTTACCTGATTCTGGATCCTGGTTGTCTATGTCTGAGCATGATGCAACTACCATTGCACCAAGCAATAAAACTGAAATTTTATTTAGTTTCATATTTATTCCTTATTTAGTGATTAGAATGTGAGGCTGATACCAGCGGTGATAGAACGCAATGCTGCATAACCACCAGCCGCAAGACCAGAACCTGATGTCATAGAACCGATACCATAGTTGAAACGTGGGTCTAGTCCCTTGCGCTTGGTTAGCATGAAGATATTCTCACCTGCTACGTAAACACGGAGATTGGTCAACTGAAGCGGACGAATCAATGCCTTAGGGAAGGTGTAGCCCAATGTCAAGTTGTTCAAGCACAAGTAATTGGAACTTGTCAGGAAACGATCCTGAGTTGTCTGCGAACCGATACCAGGATCATCTGCTGCTGCTTGGCTCAAACGAGGGATGTTAGAACCCTTGTTGGTCTCACTCCATGCATTGAGCAAATCCTTGTGCATAGCACTACCCTTGCTTGTACCATTATGCATCAAAGCCTGATAACGACCATCATAGATCTTACCACCCAACTGATAGGAGAACTGAGCACTCAAGTCGAAGCCATAAGCTGCGAGCGTTGTGCCGAAACCACCAAATATGGTAGGGAGTGTTGTTCCACAATCATACTTTGTGGCCTTTGTGATGTCTGTTGTAAGTTCCTTCTTGGTATATGCATAATCCTCAGCCTTAGCAGAAGCAACCTTCTCGCCATTGGCATTGTAATATACATCTTGATACCACTGTGCCTGACCTGTCTCGTGGTCAACACCTGCATATTGTACCATAAATGCCTCATATACAGAGCCGCCTACCTTCAAGATACGGCCATTGCTCTGGAGACCATTCTCGCCAAGAGATGGGTCGAGCTTGGTGATTTCATTGTGGTTGAGCGTACCATTCCAATTAATGCTCCACTCAAGATTTTTTGTACGAACAGGAGTTCCTTCCAAAGATATTTCAACACCACGATTTACCATCTCGCCAATGTTGGCATAGTAAGAAGATACTGACAAACCCGATGACAAAGGCAATGACTTGGCCCAAAGTAAGTCAACAGTCTTCTGGTTGTAATACTCAATGGTACCTGTCAAACGATTCTTGAAGAAACCGAAATCTACACCGAGGTTCCAATCATTGTGGGTTTCCCATGTCAAGTTCTCATTACCCTTCTGAGTCATAGTAACAGAGAACTGACCTGTTTCCTCATTATATGCAGGAGTATAACGGTCTGCCCAATAATAATAGTATTCACCTACTTCGTTAGCATATGTAGCCTGATCCAACTGGTCGTTACCCACAGAACCATAGCTAACCTTCACTTTCAAGAGGTCGATCCACTTGACATCTTTCAAGAAGTCTTCCTTGTTCATCTGCCAAGCCAAACCGATACTGCCGAAAGTACCCCAACGATGACCTGGAGCAAACGCAGAAGAGGCATCACGACGAAGTGAAGCATTAACGAAATACTTGTCAGCATAGTCATACATCACACGACCAAAGAAACCTTCTGTCATATAGTTGTTGGTGAAAGAACGGTTGTTCTTCTTGCTTGTACCGAAAGCATTATCCAACTCACCGATGAATGGATCGTAAAGTCGAGTGTTGGTACCGTAGAGATACTGGTACTTAAACTTATACTGCTCATAACCAGCCAAAATGTTGAAGTGATGCTCACCAAGAATTTTGTCATATGTGGCAGTGTAACGTTGGTTTACAGTGAAGTATCTGTTGGCACCAACAGAAGCAATACCATCGTCAGCCTGACCATTGGCAAAAGCACTTGCCAAATCGTTAGAACGAGTATTGCTTGAGAATGCGTTCAAGTTCGCATCCAAAATCAAACCCTCAATAGGAGTAATCTGTACGTCCCACTGACCTTGGAAAAGGTCGCGATATACATGGCTTGTATTATATTCATTGTCACGAACAGCATTGCCAGTAAGGGCAGGACGCTGGAAATTTGTTTGGTTGGCATCATAGATGACACGACCGCCTTCAGTCTTGATGCTACCATCAGCATTACGAACATACAATGGATAGATAGGAGCAACATTATTGGTAATATAGAACAAGTTACCAGAACTACCATAAGTGTGCACATCAAACTGTGGTGACTGAGAGTCTGTATGTGTAAAACTCAAACCTGTAGATAGCTTCAACCATTTCTTAGCTTGGTAATCCACAGTAGTACGAGCTGTATAACGCTTCAACTGAGAGTTATCTACGATACCACCATCCTGCAAGTAACCTGCACTGGCAAAATAATTCATCTTACCATTAGAACCAGTTACGTTGGCATTATACTCCTGACGGAAAGAACTATGGAAGACCTCATCGTACCAGTTGTCTGGAGTATAGTAATATGTACCATCGCTGTAACCCAATGTGGCATTAGGGTTAATCTTGAAATCCCTACCGATCAACTGCTCACCCTGAGGAACAGTATATACCTGGTAACCCAAGCCACCATTCTTGCTGTTGTAGAGGTTCTTGCATGCGAAATCGTAAGCTTCATCTGCGGTAGCACCATGATAGTACTGAGAATTGTACATTGCCTTGAAATGTGTCTCGTAGTACTGTGCAGGGTCGCTAATTACATCATACTGAGGAACAAAGCGTGAGTTGGAACCCCACTTTGCATCAAATGTAACACGAGCATCCTGACCGTCACGAGCCTTCTTGGTTGTGATGATGACAACACCATTGGCACCACGGGCACCATAGATGGCACTAGCAGAAGCATCCTTCTGTACAGAAATGCTCTCAATATCAGCAGGGTTGATGTTAGAAATGCCAGCTTCATAAGGAGCGCCATCCACGATATAGAGAGGCTGAGAACTTGCACTGACAGAACCGATACCACGAATACGAATTGTAGGGTCGCTTCCTGGTTCGCCAGAAGTTGATGTAGCCTGAATACCAGCAACCTTACCTACTAATGCGCTTGTTGCAGAAGATGTAACGTGTGCAGTGATATCCTCCGTCTTAATTTCGGCAGCAGAACCAGTAAATGCAGACTTCTTGGTTTTACCATAAGCGATGACCAAGACATCGTCCAAGGCAGTGTTATCGGCATCCAACACAACCTTTATGTTTCTGCCAGCCTTGATGGTCTTACTAACCATACCAATGTAAGAAATCTCCAACTTAGCGTCAGCTGGAGCATTCAACGAGAAGTTACCGTCAATGTCGGTAACAGTACCGGTGTTGGTACCAGCAACCTTGATGGATGCGCCTACAACAGGCTGTCCGTCATCGGAAGAGGTAACCTTACCAGAGATTTGACTTTGAGCAAACGCCATGCTCGTGCTTACGGCGATGGCAGCGGCTACTGTCATGAGTCTTTTTTCCATAAATCTCTCTCTTTTTAATAAATGAATAT
>DKCU01000021.1:4178-17527 GCA_002451555.1 Candidatus Segatella albertsiae | reverse complement strand
CGTTCTCCTTGTTTGCCCAGAATTGCTGATGAGTCTCGTCCCAAGCGTGTTTCCAGAGTTGTGTCTTCTCGTCATAGGTGCGTTTGTCGGTCTTGATCATCTGGTCAACCGCATCATCGAGATATTTCTTTGCCTTCTTCGGCTTCATGGTCTGCACGGCATAGTTGCAGTAGAATGGCAATCCCATGAAGATGCCGTCGAGCCAAACTTGGTTGGCATAGATGGCCTTGTGCCAATATACACCCTCCTTGGTGCGAGGTTGGTTTTGGAGCTGTTTGAAGAGTGTCTTCAAAGCCAACTCGGTGTTCTTGCTAGGGAAGAGGTTGTGCATACGGAGGATGAATTTTGCCGTGCGCACGTTGTCGAGGTTGAAGTCTTCGTATTTATAGCCAGTGATATTGCCTTTCTCATCAATCATCTTGGCAGGATATTCCTTGAGATATTCGATGATGGCCTCGTTGTTGGCGGAGGCATCATTTCCCTTGAAGGTGCTTTCCCCGTCCTTATAATATAAATAGGTGTCGAGTATGCCTTCCATTTCTATTCCCATCACATAGCTCCACTTAGGCTTGCTGCTGAAGTCGAGTAGGTAAGGGTGGGCTACACGACTCATCTCGCTATGGGTGAGCCACTCGCTGTAAGCTTGGTAAGGGCGGTCGGCCTTGTTGAGTACCAGCGAACCGTTGATGACGAGGTTCTCGAAATTCACGTTGCGTGTCTTGCCTGTAATCTTGACAGGTTCCTTGATGACACCATCGAACTTGCAGTTTTTCACGCTGATGTCATATACATTCTCTACGGCGTCACGTCCGATGATGAGGACACCATAGTTGCTCTTCTTGCAAGTGACATCCTCCATGGATACATTGCGCACCGTAGGCTCGAAGCCGCGGTAACATATTTCCTTGTTCTCATAGTCGAGGTTGATTTTCAGTACGGCTTCCTTGCATTGGCCCACGGTGACCTTGCGCATGTTGATGTTTTGGATGAGACCGCCACGGCAGTTGTTGGTCTTGATGCGAAGGATACGTTCGAGGTTAGGTGAGTCCATCACGCAATCCTCGGCATACACATTCTCGCATCCACCGGAAATCTCGCTTCCGATGACCACGCCGCCATGTCCATCTTCCATCTTGCAGCCACGGATGATGATGTTGCGTGAAGGTTGGTTCCAAAGGCGACCGTCATTGTTGCGCCCGCTCTTGATGGCGATGCAGTCGTCACCCGTATGGAACACACAGTTCTGGATGAGTACATTCTCGCAAGCTTCAGGGTCGCAGCCATCGCCGTTAGGTCCCTCGTTCCATACGGTCACTCCATCAACGGTGATATTCTTGGAGAGCAAAGGGTGGATGACCCAGAAAGGGGAGTTGATCATCTTGACACCTTGGATGAGGATTCGCTCGGAGCGAACGAAGTTGACAAGTTGTGGACGCAATCCTTGTCCCTTGCCAAACTTTCTCTCGTCGAAGGCGACACCGTCCTCGGCTTGTTTCAGAAGTTTGGCACGTGAGCCCAGTTTCTGTGCCTCCTTGGTTACGCCTTCTTTATATCCAAACCTAGTGGAGCCACACATCGGCCACCAGGTTTCCATGTTGCCGCCGCCGTCAATCGTTCCCTTGCCCGTGATGGCGATGTCGGTTGCCTTGTAGGCATAGATGCAAGGAGAGTAGTTCCAGCAAGCCAAGCCTTCCCATGAGGTGCGTACGAGAGGGTAGAGGTTGGTGTCGAAAGCGAACTTCAATGTGGCTCCTTCTTGCAAGACGAGGTTGACATGACTTTTCATCTCGATGGCTCCCGTGTTCCAGGTTCCTTTCGGTACGATGACTTGTCCGCCGCCTTTCTTGGAAACCAAGGAGATGAGGCGGTTGATAGCTTTTTGGTTTTGCGCGGCAGAAGCGTTCTGCTTGGCACCGAAAGATGTGATGACAAACTGGCGCTCATGTAATTGGGGGCGCACGATGCTTTGTTCGATTTGTTTGTACTCGCTGTCGTTCCATCCCGATGCCCAGGCGCATACTGGCAAGAGAAGGGCGACAAGTAATGCTTTTAAGTGTTTCATATTGTTTTATTGTTTGTAGATAGAGTTTGTTTCAGGTGTCAACATACGTTGTCTTCCTACTTTTCTGCAAAGATAATCATTTTCTTTGAAATGTCCACGCACACAATGTTAAAAAAGTAATTTTGAGTTAAAAATATTTGGGAGTAATGCGAAAAAGGTGTATATTTGCAGCGTGATAAGTTAGACTATCGTCTAAGTTATCGATTTATTTGGTTGGTTACGTCCTGTAACCAACCTTTTTTCTTTTCAATATTCGGAGTCATTTTTCGCATTTTGTGAAACTTTTCGTTGCCATTTACGCGGAATTTCATACTTTTTTATGTTAAAATTTTGGCAGTTTCTCAGAAAAACATTACCTTTGCAACGATTATTAACAGAATTAATGCAATAAATTAAAATTAATAGCCTATTGATTGGACATTTACTTAATTAAAAAATAGAATTAAGAAATGAGAAATCTACAAGAATTGACCGACGAGGAGTTGGCAGTGAAGTATGTCGATGGTGATAATAGAGCTTTCGACCTGTTGCTTTCGCGCAATGAGGTGAAGCTTTTCTCTTACATCATGTTTATGGTGCATGACCAAGATGTGGCCAATGACATATTTCAAGAAACTTTCGTCAAGGTGATAAGCAAGCTTCAGAAAAGACAATATGTCGTCAATGGGAAGTTTGGTGCATGGTGTATGCGTATCGCTCACAATGTGATGATGGATATGTATCGCGAGAGCAGAAGCAAGCATATCGTCGAGACCAATGAGACCAACGACTTGTCCAACATAGGGTGTGATAGCGTCTTGTCGGGCAACGCAGAAAATACGATTGTTAATAGTCAAGTACTCTCAGACGTAAAAAAAATGATGGATATGCTTCCTCCGCTCCAGCGTGAGGTGGTCTATATGCGTTATTATCAGCAATTGTCTTTCAAGGAGATTGCAGAGACCACAGGTGTCAGCATCAATACGAGTCTGGGCAGGATGCGTTATGCGCTCCTCAACCTACGTCGTATGGCCAAGGAGCACAATGTATATCTTCAGTTGGATTAGTATTATAGTCTTGTACCTCTTTAATCCTCTGGTTGTTTGAGCTCTTTCAAGGCATGGATGGTGGATAGAGGGTCTGTGCTCTTGAAAACATAGCTGCCGCTTACCAGAACGTTTACTCCTGCCTTGACTAGGCGAGGAGCGGTTTCAGCTTGCACGCCGCCATCTACCTCGATAAGGGCGTGCGAACCCGATTCCTTGATGAGCTTGCGTAGGCGCGCCACTTTCTGAATGGTGTTTTCTATGAATTTTTGTCCTCCAAAGCCTGGGTTCACACTCATCAGCAAGACCATATCTACGTCTTTGATGATGTCTTCCAATACGCAGACTGGAGTTGATGGGTTTAGGGTAACACCGGCTTTCATCCCTGCAGCGTGTATCTGTTGTATGGTGCGATGCAAATGCACGCAGGCCTCGTAGTGTACGTTCATCATCATGGCACCTATCTTGGCGGTTTGCTCGATATACTGCTCTGGGTGCTGAATCATGAAATGCACGTCAAGAGGTTTGGTGCAAGCTTTGGCTACGGCTTCCAGGACAGGAAATCCGAAGGAGATGTTGGGCACAAAGACTCCATCCATGATGTCCATGTGAAGCCAGTCTGCCTCACTCTTGTTGATCATTTCCACTTCGCTCTTTAAGTCCAGGAAGTTGGCGGAAAGCAAGGAAGGTGATACTTTTGTCTTCATTTGTCATGTAATTTAGTTAAGACAGAACACCTCGTATTTTCCATTCATCTTGATAGCACGATAGGTGTAGGCTATCTGCTTGATGATGTTGATCGTCCTAGGGGATGGTCTCATTTCTTCTGAAGTAAATAGATGCTTCATAGGCGTATCTGTATTTAATGTTCAACTTACTTTTCTATATAACGCAACCTTGTTCTGAATATTACATTCTCTTGATTTTTTTTTGCTTTTGTTGGGCGACAATCTCGCTTTGGTTTCCCTATATATAATAAGGTATAAGAGGTATTTCTACGATATTTCGGAGAAAATAATTACTAATTTCTATTAAATTGGTGATTTTTTCATCAAAAAGTTGGTGGTTTGAAAGAAAAAGTGTACTTTTGCAATTGGATAGAGATAAAAACAATCTCTTTCATAAAATAAAGTAATAAATATTCAAATACTAGAATAAGATGACAACATTCGTATCTACAACAGCATGGTGGTGGCGTATCTCAAGATTTAAAAAGTCGTGAGTCGATGAGCCGTGCGTGGATATGAATCCAATGATAAATGAAAGGCCTGCCGTAACTTACGACAGGTCTTTTTTTCATATAAGACCTGTTTTCGATGAGTATGGTGGGCTGGTGAATGATAAGAAAATAATAATAAAAAATATAGGAGACTTGAATTATGGAAATGAAGGACATTTTGAATAGAATGTTGAACCACGAGGAATTGACTCGTGAGGAGACCAAGAACATCATCGTGGGTATCACTCAGAGTGAATTTCCCGAGGAGCAAATCACGGCTCTGCTCACAGGTTTGCAGATGCGTGGCGTGACAGTGGATGAGTTGCTTGGCTTTCGTGATGGTATCTTGGCGACGGGCGTTCCTGCCATCCTCGACTGCGACCGCTACATTGACGTAGTAGGTACGGGTGGAGACCGCAAGAATACATTCAACATCTCTACCACTTCTTGCTTTGTCATCGCTGGTGCGGGTTATAAGGTGGCTAAGCATGGTAACTATGCTGCCACTTCGGTAAGCGGTGCTTCCAATGTCATCAAGAACCATGGGGTACAGTTCACCGATGATATGGACAAACTCAATCGCAGTATCAACGAGGCTGGCATTGTTTATCTTCATGCACAGTTGTTTGCCAAGGCTATGAAGTTCGTTGGTCCTATCCGCAAGGCTTTGCAGTTTCCTACCGTGTTCAATCTCTTGGGGCCATTGGTCAACCCAAGCCAACCTAAATGTCAGTTGCTCGGCGTTGCCAACCTTGACCAGATGCGCCTCTACAACCAGGTTTATCAGAAGATAGGCATCGACTACGGCATCGTAAACAGCATTGATGGCTATGACGAGATTTCTCTCACCAGCGACTTCAAGGTGACCACCAACGACTATGAGAAAATCTTCAAGCCGCAAGACTTAGGATTCGAAATCGCCAAACCTGAAGAGGTGAGAGGTGGTGCCACAGAGGAAGAGGCAAAGGACATCTTCGATGCCGTACTCGAAAATCGTGCCCTTCCTGCCCAGAAGAACATCGTGCTCGCCAATGCAGCCTTTGGTATCCAGGTGATGGAGAAAGGCAAGAAGAGTATTGAGGAATGTGTGGAGATCGCACGTGAGAGCATCGACTCAGGCAATGCCTTGAAGACCTTCAAGAAGTTCGTGGAACTCAACTCGTAAAAGGTAAAAAAGTAAAAGAGTAAAAAGGTAAAAAAGTAATGGCTGATATTTTAGAAGAAATCGTCGCTCACAAGCGAATCGAGATAGACCAGCGCAAGCGCTTCATCTCTCCTCGACAGATGATAACTCTGACCGAGCAGAAGATGAATGACGATGACGGCAAGACACCAGGTGGAAGTATGAGAGAGGCTTTGATGGCTTCCTCTACGGGTATCATCTCCGAGTTTAAGCGCAAGTCGCCCAGCAAGGGCTGGATCAAGGAAGAGGGCAAGGCAAGCATCATTCCGCTGAGCTATCAGGAGAATGGAGCTTCGGCTCTGAGCGTCCTCACCGACATCGACTATTTCGGTGGCTATGACGAGTACATACAGGAGGCACGCCACGTAGGTGTCACCTTACCTATTTTATATAAGAACTTTGTCATCGAGGAATATCAACTTCTTCAGGCTCGTTATTGTGGAGCTTCCGCAGTGCTTCTGATAGCTGCTTGCTTGACCAAGGATGAGTGTAAGCGATTGCTAGGTATGGCTCATCAATTGGGCTTGGAAGTCCTTCTGGAGATGCATAATGACAGAGACTTTGAGTATGCGGAGTTGGAGCCAGATATGTATGGCATCAACAATCGCAATCTTGGGACTTTCGTGACGGATGTCAACAATAGTTTCCGCTTGGCAGAGCAGCTTCCAAAGGATGTGTGCCGTGTGAGCGAAAGCGGCATCTCTAATCCTGAGACCGTGAAGCAACTCCGAGAGGCTGGTTTCCGAGGCTTCCTCATGGGCGAGCAGTTCATGAAACAAGCAGACCCAGGCATGGCACTCAAGGAATTTCTTAGTGCTCTTTAGGAAAAGTTCAGGGCGTATGCCCAATTTTACACTTAACATTTAAGACTTAACATTCAAATGATAATAAAGGTTTGTGGTATGCGCGATGCCGACAACATTCGCGAAGTTTCGGCCTTGGACATTGACATGATAGGCTTTATCTTCTATCCGAAGTCACCACGCTATGTACAGATGATAAGTAGTCGTGCGGGAATCATTCCTGATTATTCCGAGGAGCGTATCCAGCAGGCTTCCAAGTTTAGTGCGGGGGAGCCGAATGATGGGAACGAAGCCTTGGCAAACGTCAAGCAGCCTGCAAGAGTAGGGGTGTTTGTGGATGATATGCCACAGAACATCGTGACGAGGGTGTACAACTACAATCTCGATTACATCCAACTGCATGGCAATGAGCCTCGGGAAACTTGTGAGAATCTTCGTGCCACCATCGACCCTGACATCAAGAAGGATATCAAAATCATCAAGGCTATCAGCGTAAGCACAGTCGAAGACATCAAAAAATACAAGGAGTATGTAGGCGCTGTTGACCTCTTCCTCTTCGACACTAAATGTAAGACTGTCGGTGGAAGTGGTGAGCAGTTTGATTGGTCGGTGCTTGAACAATACGATGGCGACGTGCCTTTCTTGTTGAGTGGCGGCATTGGTCCCGACGATACAGAACGAGTGAAGGCTTTCCATCATCCCAAGTGCATCGGCATTGACCTCAACTCGAAGTTTGAGATAGAGCCAGCTCTGAAAGATGTAGAGAAGCTCAGAGAGTTTGTTTTAAAGGTAAAAAGGTAAAAAGGTAAAAAGGTAAAAAGGTAAAAAAGTAAAAAGATAAAAATCTTGGCAAGCTCTTATTAAGGCGGTGTAACACCGCACCAAAATCGCCGATTAGGCGTTAAATAATCGCAACTTTGTTGCGTAGAAAAAATCGGCAGCCCTTTAGGGCAAAGGCTCCGTTGCCGATACCAAAACTCTGGCGAAGCTATAGCGTAGCCAGCTACATCCCCTTTCTTTTTGAAAAGAAAGGGGCTTGGGGAAAGATTAGGCCCCCCTCTTCGTAAGAGAGGGACAGGGGAGTCGAAAAAGTAGGTAAATAAAAAAATAAAAATATAATGAATAAAATAAACACATTATTTTCAGAAAACAAACAGAGAAAATTGTTGTCTCTGTATTTCTGTGCAGGTTGCCCAACGTTGGAGGGCACTGGCGATGTCATCAAGGCTATGGAACGCCATGGTATCGACATGATAGAGGTGGGCATCCCTTTCAGTGACCCATTGGCAGATGGTCCTGTCATCCAGAGCGCAGGAACCAAGGCTCTGAAGAACGGTATGACCGTGAAGACTCTCTTCGGTCAGTTGAAAGCCATCAAGGACGAGGTGAACATCCCATTGGTGTTGATGGGTTATCTGAATCCTATCATGCACTATGGCATCGAGGAATTCTTTAAGAGTTGCGTGGAAAGTGGCGTAAGCGGAACGATCATTCCTGACCTGCCTTTCGACGACTATTTGAAGGTTGTAAAACCTATCGCCGACAAGTATGACATCCGTGTCATCATGATGATAACTCCGGAGACGAGCGAAGAGCGCATCCGTTTCATTGATGACCATACCGATGGCTTCATCTACATGGTGAGTTCGGCAAGTATCACCGGGGCACAGAGTAACTTCGGCGATGCCAAGTTGGCTTACTTCAACCACATCAACGGCATGAACCTCCGCAACCCTCGCATGATAGGTTTTGGTATCAGCAATAAGCAGACCCTTACCAGTGCACAGGACAATGCGGCAGGTGCTATCATCGGCAGTAAGTTTGTGACCCTGCTCAATGAGACAGGTGACCCAGACAAAGCGCTTGACGAACTTTTTGAGGCACTGACGAAATAAGTGAAGAGTGAAGAACGAAGAGTGAAGAATTCAATAGCCTTCGTTCGAAAATTGATAATTGTACATTATTAATTATACATTGAATATTATGTATCAAGTTGACGATAAAGGATTTTTCGGAAAATTCGGTGGCGCATACGTGCCAGAGATATTATATAAGTGTGTGACAGAACTCCAGCAGGCTTACAAGCCTATCATCGAGAGCGAGGAGTTCAAGAAGGAGTACCATCAGTTGCTGAAGGATTATGTGGGTCGTCCTTCACCTCTCTATTATGCCAAGCGCATGAGCGAGAAGTACGGATGTCAGTTGTACTTGAAGCGTGAGGACCTCAACCATACGGGTGCGCACAAAATCAACAATACCATCGGACAGATTCTGATGGCAAAGAAGATGGGCAAGACTCGCATTATCGCTGAGACAGGTGCAGGTCAGCATGGAGTTGCCACTGCTACCGTTTGTGCCCTCATGGACATGAAGTGTGAGATTTTCATGGGTGCTACCGACGTGGAGCGTCAGCATACCAACGTGGAGCGCATGAAGATGCTCGGTGCCAAGGTGAATCCTGTGCGCACAGGCAACATGACCTTGAGCGACGCTTGTTCGGAGGCTATTCGTGACTGGTGTTGTCATCCACAGGATACCTTCTATATCGTGGGAAGTACCATGGGACCTCATCCATACCCTGACATCGTGGCTAAGATGCAGAGTGTCATCTCCGAGGAACTGAAATGGCAGTTGCAGGAGAAGGTGGGTCGCGATTACCCAGACTACCTCATCGCTTGTGTGGGTGGTGGTAGCAATGCAGCCGGTACCATCTATCACTACATCGACGATGACCGTGTGCAGATTTACCTTGCTGAGGCTGCTGGCCATGGCATCGACACCGACTATACTGCTGCTACCATGCACTGTGGTACGGAGGGTATCATCCATGGTGCTCGTACCCTAGTGATGCAGACCGATGACGGTCAGATCAAGGAAGCCTTTACCATTTCCGCTGGTCTCGACTATCCTGGTATTGGTCCTATGCACGCCGACTTGGCTACCCGTGGACGTAGCCATGTGCTTGCCATCAAGGACGATGAGGCTATCTATGCTGGCTATGAGTTGACACGTATGGAGGGTATTATCCCTGCCATCGAGAGCGCCCATGCCGTTGCTGCCCTGAAGAAGATGAAGTTCAAGAAAGACGATGTCGTAGTACTGACTGTCTCTGGTCGTGGCGACAAGGATGTCGAGACTTACTTGAAGAACAAGGCAATGGCAAAGGAGTACGGTGATTTCTAAAAATAGAGTCTAAAAAAGTATCTTAGGATACTTTATAAAGCAAGTTGATATACTTCGAGAAGTAAGTACTACTTATATCGAGAAGTAAGTACTACTTATATCGAGAAGTAAGTACTACTTATATTGAGAAGTAAGTACTACTTATATTGAGAAGTAAGTACTATTGCTATAAAATAGAAAAAATGGCAAAATATAATTATACGACAGTAACTCGCAAGATTCTCGCCGACCTCTATACGCCGGTGGGAGTCTATATGCGATTGAGAGATATTTATCCCCAATCGGCGTTGATGGAGAGTTCCGACTATCATGGTACGGAGAACTCTCGTTCGTTTATCGGTGTGCATCCGATAGCAAGCATTGCCGTGGGGCATGGTGTGGTTACGGCTACGTACCCTGACGGCAAGGTGGAGAAACGCGAACTCCCTGCCTTTGGCGAGGGAAAGGGCGAGGAGTGCAAGCTCGCCATCTCCAAGGCCATCAATGATTTCATACAGGCTTTCCATGTGGAGGGTGAAGGCAAGGAGTTCTGCGGTCTGTATGGTTTCACGACCTTCAATGCCGTGCGCTACTTCGAGAACATCCCTGTGAAGGATACGACGATGGAGAAGAATGATGCGCCTGATATCTATTATATTATGTATAAGGACATCATCGTCTTTGACCACTTCAACAATACCATGGAACTGATTACGCTTGAAGAAAGTGAAGAGGGAAGAGGGAAGAGTGAAGAATTCAATAGTTCTATTGCTTCAGCCCCATCTGAAACTCAAAGAAAAAAGCAAGATGATTCTTCACTCTTCACTCTTCACTCTTCACTTTCTGAGCTTGACGCATTGCAAAAAGCTCTTAACAAGGCGAATGTAAAGCCATACGACTTCCATCCTGTGGGCGATACCACTTCCACCTTGACCGACGAGGAGCACAAGGCCAACATTCGCAAGTGCATCCAGCATTGTTTGCGTGGCGATGTCTTCCAAATCGTAGTGAGTCGTCGTTTTGTCCAGAAGTACGAGGGCGATGACTTCAAGCTTTATCGTGCCCTCCGTAGCATCAATCCTAGTCCATATCTCTTCTATTTCGACTTTGGTGGATTCCGTATCTTCGGTTCTTCGCCTGAGACTCACAATCGCATCGTTGGCGACAAGGCTTTCATCGACCCTATTGCAGGAACAACCAAGCGCACAGGCGACATGGAGCAAGACCGCAAGGCTGCCGAGTTCTTGCGCAACGACCCGAAGGAGAATGCCGAACACGTGATGTTGGTCGATTTGGCTCGCAACGACCTGAGCCGCAACTGCCATGGCGTGAAGGTGGATTTCTACAAGGATATGCAGTTCTACAGTCATGTCATCCATCTGGTGAGCCGCGTGAGCGGTACGCTCGACAAGGATGCCGACCATATCAAGGAGTTTATAGATACCTTCCCAGCTGGTACTTTGAGTGGTGCTCCAAAGGTGCGTGCCATGCAGATTATCTCAGAACTGGAGCCTCACAACCGTGGTGCATACGGTGGCTGCATCGGTTTCATCGGTCTCAATGGCGACTTGAACCAAGCCATCGTCATCCGTACCTTCATCAGTCGCAATGGCGAACTTTGGTTCCAGGCTGGCAGTGGAGTCGTGGCAAAGAGCAACGACCAGTATGAACTGGAAGAGTGTAACAATAAGTTGGGTGCCTTGACCAAGGCCATCCATATAGCAGAAAAGTTGTAAGTGAAGAGTGAAGAACGAAGAGTGAAGAATTCAACACTCAACATTTAATATTGAAAGAAATGAAAGTAGTAATCATAGATAATTACGATTCCTTTACCTACAATCTCGCACATCTTGTAAAGGAACTCGGAGCCGAAGTGACTGTGTATCGCAATGACCAGTTTCAGTTGCGTGAACTCGAACGTTTCGACAAAATCATATTAAGTCCTGGACCAGGCATTCCGTCGGAGGCTGGTCTCTTGCTCGATGTCATCAAGACGTATGCTGGTAGAAAGCCGATGTTGGGAGTGTGTCTGGGTCATCAGGCGATAGGAGAGGTTTTTGGTGCCAAGCTTACCAACCTCTCTGAGGTATATCACGGAGTGGCTACCCCTTGCACACAGTTTGGCAACGACCCAATCTTTGATGGTTTGCCAAAGCGCATAGAGATAGGACGTTATCACTCATGGGTGGTGGATAGAACCAATTTCCCAGAGTGCCTTGATGTAACCGCAGTGAGCGACGATGGTTGTATCATGGGCTTGAAGCACAAGAACTACGATATTCATGGCATCCAGTTCCACCCTGAGAGCGTGCTCACACCTGAAGGAAAGACTATCGTGAAGAATTGGTTGGAGATGTAAGGTGTTTTTCAACTATATCATACAAAGAAACCGTTTCCTAATATTCTAGGAAACGGTTTCTTTGTATTTTTATTCTTATCGTCTATCTTGCCCGAATCTTATTTCAATCCATCGGCATCTCCGGTGGTCTTCAGTCCGTTGCTTTTGTCACGTGGTGTAATCTTTACCTCCTTAGCCACAGTGTTCTCGATGACATCCGTCTTGAAAGCCATCTTCTTGTCCGTGCAGTTGATGTTCTCGAAGGTGAAATCCACAAGACGATACTTGTCGCTAGTGCCTACGTCGAAGAAGTTGTCGCAGTCCATCTGGATATTTTTCATCGTGATGTTGTTGCATTGGCTCAAAGGCATGTCCTTGCGGTCGTCTGGCTTGAAAAACTGTGTCCATGGGCGGATAACAAGGAAACTGCCTGTGGTGCCCTGTATGTTGTCCACGGTCACGTACTCGTAGTGCTGAGGTGTGTCCGGGCGCATCTTCAACCATAATACTCTTTGGGCATTTCCCACCTTGATATTTCTTAATACGATGTTGCGGTCGTTCACACTCTCGCTACCGAGTGTCAGGCAACCGTGTACTCTGCCGTAGTTGCAGTTTTGGATAAGCACGTTATAGACAGGTCCGTTCTCTGGAGCTTGGTCTGCCCAAGTGCCCTTGCCGCCCTTGATGGCGATGGCATCGTCGTTGACGCTCATGAAGCATCCATCTACCAATACGTCGTGACAAACGTCGATGTCGATGGCATCGCTGCTAGGTGCTCGCAATCCCGATGTCGGAGCAAAGATGTGGCAGTCGAGGAAGCGGACGTGGTCGCAACGATAGATGTGGTTGGTCCAGAAAGGGCTGTTCTGTATGTGTACATCTTGTATGGTTACATGGCTACTGTTGCTGATATATACCAATCGAGGACGTTGGGCATCCTTGTTGGTACACTGACGATTCCATGTACGGCGAATCCAAAACTCCTCCCAATAGTGATGACCGTTGCCGTCGATGGCACCAGGACCTGCGATAGTAAAACCGTCGCACTTGTCGGCGTTGATGAAGGCAGAGAAGTACTTGCAAGACTCACCCTCGATGCGAGTCTCCAAGACAGGGAAGTTGGCGATGCGGTCGCTACCTTTCAGTTTGCCGCCTTCTGAAACGTAGAGGTGAGTTCTCGGCTTGAAGAAGAGAGCTCCACTCAGATAAGTACCATGGGGGATGACGATGACACCACCGCCTTCCTGTGCCGCACGGTCGATGACGGCTTGGATGGCCTTGGTTTGCACCAAGGTACTGTCGCCTTTCACACCATAATCGGTGATGACATATTTCTTGCCGAGAGTATCGACGTTCACTTTCTGGGTGTTGCAGAACCAAGCGTCCATCTTCGTGCCGTCAGGCCAAAGCTCAGTCTTGGCTTTCTTCACTTTGTTATGCTTCTTGGCGGCGTTGCTGCTTAGAGGCGAGAGTGCCATCAGGCAAACCATGAGCCAAATATATTTCTTCATAAATAGTATGTTTTTTACTTTTTTACTTTTTTACCTTTTTACTTTT
>DKCU01000021.1:0-4105 GCA_002451555.1 Candidatus Segatella albertsiae | reverse complement strand
TTTTACTTTTTTACCTTTTTACCTTTTTACTTTTTTACCTTTAATAGCTTGTAATACTCTGCGGCTCCGAGCAGGAGGCAACCTGTGCCGTAGTCCTCGAAGTCGGGAACGGAAGTGAAGGTGACAGGTTGACCAGCAGCAGGATCCTTGCCAGTACCCTGGTTGTAGCCGATGAAACCATCCTCGTGAACGGAGGCAGACAATGCTTTCCATGCCTTGTCCATAGCCTTTTGGTAAGTGGCTCTTGGCAGGATGCCCTGTTGCACGCCCCACGCCATACCATAGAGAAAGAGACCTGTGCCCGTCATCTCAGGACCACCGTAGTTGGCAGGGCAAACGAGACTTACGTTCCAATAACCATCCTCGCGCTGACTCTTCAGAATAGCTTTGCTCATCAAGATGAAGTCTTTCTTGAGATATTGGTAGTTCTTGTCGGTCTTAGGCAAGGTCTGCATCACACGTACCAACGCTGCATATACCCAACCATTGCCACGGCTCCAGTAGCAGTTGCTGCCATCTTTCTCCTTGTAAGGTGGCACATAGTCCTTGTCTCTCCACCAGAAGCCTTCCTTCTTGTTGAAGAGTCCACCAGCCAAGGTGTCACGGCTCCACTTGTAGGAGTTCATCGCATAGTCGAGATACTTCTTCTCGCCTGTAATCTTAGCATACTTGGCATAGACAGGCATCGCCATTTGGATGGCATCAATCCAAGTCCAGTAGTTGACACGGTTGGTGCTCATCTGATGGTCGAGGTTTTCCTTGATTTTGCTGATGTCTTTCTTGCCGCCAGTCTGTACATAACGGTCGAGATAGGTTTGCTGGCAGCATTGGTTGTCGGCATCGGTATCGTTCACACTACCACGAGCCGTCCATTTGTGGTAGTCAGCCCACTGGTCGGTGTAGTCGAGGTAGCGTTGCTGAGGGTCTATCTCGTAGAGTGCCATCAATCCCTCGTAATATACGGCGCGAGTCCAAAGGTTGCTCGTGCGTTTCTTCTTCACGTAAGTGTCGATGGTTGGGTCGCTGTACTTTGTCATGAAGTAGTTGTTGGTGCGATGAGCCACCTCCAAGATTTCATTTTGCAATGTTGTTTTGCTTTGCAGAGCAGTCTTGTTCTGCTCTTGCTTTATCGCACTTTGGGCTGAGACTGATGCCAAGCCCAAGAATGCGCATGCGGTTGCTAAGATTAGTTTCTTCATTTGTTGTCGTCGTTTATTAATTATATATTATCATTTATCATTTATTTCCATGAGCTTCACCGTACTATTGAGTCCGCTCGGTACAGGTGTCCAGTTCTTGTAGGTAGTCTTCTTGTAGTTGATATCTACCACGTTGATTTCCTTCATCTTGCGCCATTTTACGCCTTGACGGTCCAGTTCGGCAATGCGGTTGGCAGGCAGGTTGGTCACCTCGATGCGGAGGGTGTTCTTGCCTTTAACAAGAGCATCCTTACAATAGAGAATGTAAGGCACAGCCCAAGCACAACCGATATACTTGCCGTTGAGATATACACGAGCACTTTCCCTCACATCTCCCAGGTCGATGGCCCATTGTTTCTTGGCATCCTCCTTGGAGACTTTGAAGGTGGTCTCATAGACACCTGTGCCCATGGTCACCTTGGTCTTGTCGTCAAGGTTCTCCCAAGTCTTCACTCCTTGAAGCTGGTAGGTCTTTCCCACTTGTGGCTGTTCCTCTATGAAGGAGAGTGTCCAATTGCTGTTGGTTAAGTCGATGCTTCTGCCATCTGAGGCTTGCTGTGTCGCTGGGGTGAGGGATGCCAACTGGCTTCCTGCGTTCCACTCGCTCACAGGCTTGTTGGAAACGAGGAGGATGCGGCTCTCTCCACTTTTCATACGGATGTCCAAGCCCTTGTCGGAGATATTGGCAGCGTGATATTCACCTGTCATCGGGTTGTACCACACACCGTATTTCTCTCCTGTGGCCAAGGCGACAGTTGAGGAAACATCATCCTTGGTGAGGTTGGCGATGAAGTAATGATGACCCAAGGCATTGCTTCGGCGAATCATTTTCAATCCAAGTTGTTTCTTGAGCATCTCAGGCTGTGCAACTTTAGCCATCGCCTCGGTGTTGTCGCCCTTGATAATCTTGGCACCCTGTGCCTTCAGGTCGGAGATGTGCTGTATCACGTCGCTTGGCATGATATTGTTGCCAGGAATGATGAGACCCTTGTAGCGAGTGCCAGCGGCAGTCTCAATCATCCCGTTCTTAAAGGTGCACGTGCGCAGGTAGTTGTCGCTGATGTAGTCGCAGTCGAAGCCTGCCTTGTCGATGTCGAGGATGACCTTGATGAACTCAGGTGCTTTCTTCGCCATCGAATGGATGTCGAATTGCATCAACCATTTCTTGGTGTCCTTGCGCCACATATCCCTCACTGGCAGATAAACTAAGAAGTCATTGTCAGGCTGCCCCCACTGGAGGTAATTTTGGCAGTTGGTGATATACTTCATGAACTCAGGTGCGTCACGCCAAATACTGTTGGTAGGACTCATATCCACCGATGCATAGAACTTCCATCCTGGCCATGGGTCATTCTTGGGTGAATAGGCGGTGCCATGGAAGAACATGTGGTTGACACCGGCGCAGAACATCAAGTCCATATCGGGCTTCATTTGGCTCAGCGAGGTGCGGAAATGCTCGGTGAGCCATGTGAAGGTCTCGCTCGATGTATATTTCTTGCCTGTGATGTGGGCTGCCGATGGTGCATATTTGAGCATACTTAGGTCGCTGAAGTTCGGACGAGTCATGCCAGGGTCTTTGCGCAATCCCTTGATGCCAAAGTCTGTCAGTCCGAATCCCTCGATCTCTGGAATATCCACTGCACCGTAACAGTCGATGAGGTTGGCTGGTGAACCATGAGCCTGGTTGCGAGTGATGGCACCACGGTCGTGCGCCCACTTCGTCCACTGTTCAGTGAAGTTATGGAGCAGCATATCGCCCAAGGTCTCTCTGTAGTCACTGACCACCACTTCGTCACCATCCAAGAACTCCGGGAACTTGTCTTGCAACTTGTATCCGTGCATTTTCTCAAACTCTGTTAAGAGGGTAGGAGTCCAGTTGGCCCCATACACCTCGTAGCTGTCATTGAAGAAAGTATGAGGATAAGGAGTCTTCGTAGCCACAAACGCACTGTCGATGTGTGCCAGGTAGTGGGCCACGGCTGTAGAGTCGAAATGGTCTATCACGTAGCCCTCGCCACCGGGAGCGGCGCGTTTCACCTTCTGGCGTGTGCGACTCTCATAGAGAGCGATGACACGTTTCTTCCTTTTCTCGCCTTCCACAGGGTAAGCCTTGATGACCTTGAGCTTGGCGAAAGCTCGCTCTTTCTCAGGTACGGCAAACTGGATGTCCATCAGTTTCTGCTTGACATCCACGATGGTATCTACGAAGACAGCCTTGCAAGCCGCCTCGTTGATAGGAACCCATGGACCGCCGAAAGGCCATCCTGTGCCCGTCGCCATGTCGGTCTCGATGCCCACCTCCTTGTTTTCCTTTTCCACGAACTGGAGCATATCCATCCATTTGGAAGATAGGTAAGGAATGTCGTTCTTGTCATTGCCTTGCACGCCATAGAGGGGAGTGATTTCCACTGCGCCAATGCCAGCCTTGGCATACTCGTCGAGGTTCCACTTGAGGTTCTCCTTATCCACTGCGGAGCCCATCCACCACCATCTCACTCCAGGTTTGGCTTCCTGGGTTGGTGTAGGGAGAAACTGCGCCTGACAGTTGAGTGAAGACACCAATGCCAGGGCGAAAGACAAACCTATGAATTGTTTTCTATGTATTTCGTTCATCATGTTGATGGTTTTTAAGTTATTTGTTCATTGATGTAAGTTATTTGTTCAATTATGGTTGCAAAGATAAATAAAATATCTCAATTAGTTTGTTGTCATGGGGATTAAATATGTGTAATCATTCAAAAAAGAAAGATGATTTGTCAAAAAGCAAGGTTAGAGCTATTGAATTCGTTGAGTAGCTACGACTAAAAAGAGGGTGTGTCATAAATCGGGCTGAAAGCCCAATAGCACCCAGCCCAGGGCAACACCCTGGGTAAAGATTATATCAAGGAAGTCGCCCTAAAAGGGCT
>DKCU01000017.1 GCA_002451555.1 Candidatus Segatella albertsiae | reverse complement strand
AGTTTAGTATCTAAATCGGTGAGATTCCAATAATCGGGGACTACCCACCGACTGATCTAAGCATTTAGATTAAAAAGAAAGTAAACACATTTAAACGAAAAAGAAAATGTCAAGAACAAATTTTGACCAGTTACTTCAGGCAGGTTGCCACTTCGGACACCTCCGTCGCAAGTGGAATCCAGCAATGGCTCCTTACATCTTCATGGAGCGTAACGGTATTCATATCATCGACCTCAACAAGACTGTCGCTAAGATCGACGATGCTGCTGAGGCTCTCAAGGCAATCGCAAAGTCAGGCAAGAAGATTTTGTTTGTCGCTACTAAAAAACAAGCTAAGGACGTAGTTGCCGAGAAGGCAGCTTCTGTAAATATGCCATACGTAAACGAGCGTTGGGCTGGTGGTATGCTCACCAACTTCCCTACAATCCGTAAGGCCGTTAAGAAAATGACAAACATCGACAAGCTTTTGAACGATGGTACATTCTCCAACCTCTCTAAGCGCGAGTTGCTTCAGATTAGCCGCCAGCGCGCTAAGTTGGAGAAGAACCTCGGTTCTATCGCTGACTTGACTCGTCTTCCAAGCGCACTCTTCGTTATCGACGTAATGAAGGAGCACATCGCTGTGAAGGAGGCTAACCGCCTTGGTATCCCAGTATTCGGTATCGTTGATACAAACTCTGATCCTAAGAACATCGACTACATCATCCCAGCTAACGATGATGCTAAGGATTCTGTAGAGGTTATCCTCTCTGCAGTTTGCGGTGCAATCGCTGAGGGTCTTGAGGAGCGTAAGGCTGAGAAGGCTGACGAGAAGGCTGCTGCTGAGCAGAAGGACCAGCCTAAGAAGAAGGCTGCTCGCAAGGAAGAGGCTGCTGCTGAGTAATTAGGCAAGCAAAATATATACTGGAGCCATTGATTCTGTTTTATGATTCGATGGCTTTAGTAGCTTTTAACAAAAGATTATTATTAACTTTTTAATAGAAAAATATTATGGCTGTTACAATAGCTGAGATCCAGAAGCTTCGTAAGATGACTGGTGCTGGTCTTGCTGACTGCAAGAAGGCCTTGACTGAGGCTGATGGTGATATCGAGAAGGCAATCGAGCTCGTTCGTGAGCGTGGTCTTGCAATCGCTGCTAAGCGTTCTGACCGTGAGACTTCTAACGGTTGCGTGCTCGTTAAGAGTGCAAATGGCTTCGCTGCAATGGTTGCCGTTAAGTGTGAAACTGACTTCGTTGCTGCTGGTAAGGAATTCATCGGCATGACTGAGGAGATCCTCGACGCTGCTATCGCTGCTAAGGCTCAGAGCCTTGACGAGGTTAAGAAGTTGGTTCTCGCTTCTGGTGATGACGCAGAGACTGCTGTTAAGCATCGTTCTGGTATCACTGGTGAGAAGATGGAGCTTGATGGCTACAACTTCTTGGAGGGTGACAACATCTCAGTTTACGACCACATGGGCAAGCACACATTGTGTACTATGGTTCAGCTCAACGAGAACAACGAGGAGGCTGGTCACAAGGTGGCAATGCAGGTAGCTGCTATGCGTCCTGTAGCTCTCGACGAGTCTTCTGTTTCTGAGGAGACTAAAAAGAAGGAGCTTGAGGTTGCTGTTGCCAAGACTAAGGAAGAGCTCGTAGAGAAGGCTGTTAACGCTGCTTTGAAGAAGGCTGGCATCAACCCTGCTCACGTTGATTCTGAGGATCACATCGAGAGCAACACTAAGAAGGGTTGGTTGACACCTGAGCAGGCTGATGAGGCTCGCAACATCAAGAAGACTGTTGCTGAGGAGAAGGCTGCTTCTTTGAACGAGAACATGATCAACAACATCGCTAATGGTCGTTTGGCTAAGTTCTTCAAGGAGAACTGCCTCGTTGACCAGGAGTTCCAGTTCGGTGATGGTGACAAGCAGACAGTTGCTCAGTACCTCGCTGCTCAGAGCAAGGATCTTAAGATCGTTGCTTACAAGCGCTTCACTCTTGCTGCTGAGTAATCTGGAAGGATTCACTCGAAGGCAAGAACTTAATTTGACTTATAGTTAAATTAGAATATCCGGGAGTTATGAAGTTAAAGCTTAGCTTTGCTTCTAACTCCCATTTCTTTTGTTCGGGCTATTGCTCGACGAGACTTTTTTGTTATTCTTTATTAAATGTTGTCGATATGAAGATTTTCGCAATAGGCATGAACTATGCCGAACACAATAAATCGTTGCATGGTACGTTATCTAAGCCAGAGCGTCCCGTCATCTTTACCAAGGCTGATTCGGCTTTGCTCAACAATGGCAAGCCTTTCTTTATCCCCGACCATCTCGGAAGAATCGAGTATGAGACGGAATTGGTGGTGCGCATCTGCAAACTCGGTAAGACGATACCGCAGCGTTTCGCCCATCGCTATTATGATGCGGTGACCGTGGGCATCGACTTTACTGCTCGCGAGATGCAGAAACAGTTGAGAGAGAAGGGGCAGCCATGGGAACTTGCCAAAGGTTTTGATGGCTCGGCGGTCATCGGTGAATGGGTGGATATCCAGAAGTTCCGTGACATACAGGCGATACACTTCCATCTCGACCTCAATGGCGAGAATGTGCAAGAAGGTTGCTCCAGCGATATGCTCTATAAGGTGGATGAGATTATCTCGTACATCAGTCAGTATTTTACATTGAAAACAGGAGACTTGCTTTATACTGGATGCCCTACAGGTTGCGGACCTGTCAAGATTGACGATCACTTGGAGGGATATTTGGAAGATAGAAAGGTCTTGGATTTCATGTGTAAGTAACATTTACCACGCATATCCGTCAGAAACGGTATATGGGAGGTTAAACTTGAAAAATATGAAGACAAAGGTTTGGAAATATTGTATCATGGCTTTGTTTCTGTTGCTTGCCTTGCCTATGCAAGCGCAGAAGTTTTATAACTTGACCGCCGAGGAGGTCAGGGTCGATTCTGTATTGCCTCGTTTCGTCTATTCCAAACCTTTGCCTGACAATTATCAGGACTCCATTTATACGGCTACCGTCAAATATGCTGAGTATGTGGATATGACGGTGGCCGACATTGCCAACTATAATCGTATCTCGGGTGCTGCCTTGCCTTCGCAGGTAGCAGTCGAGACGAATGTTTCTCTTTGTCGCAAGAAGGGAACCTTGGTCGTAACTTTCTGTCCATTGGTTTTCCGCAACAACAAATATCAGATTCTCGTGAGCTTCATGCTCGACATCAAGGCGCAACCTATCAGCCGTTCCATGGCGAAGGCTCGTGCGAAAAGCCGTGCTTCCTCTACCGAGAATAGTGAATATGCCGCTCATTCCGTCCTGGCTTCTGGCAAGTGGGCGAAGATTCGGGTTCCTGAGTCTGGAGTTTATCAGTTGACGGAGAATGTCGTTCGTCAGGCTGGTTTCTCTAATATTAATAAGGTGAAGATTTATGGTTACGGTGGCAATCTGCAGAACGAGGCTCTTTATGCATCAGAGTTGTTGGCTAACGATGACTTGCATGAGGTGCCGCAATGTATTGTGGGAGGCAAGCATCTTTTTTATGCCAAGGGACCCGTGAGTTGGAGTTCTCGCACAGCTTCTCGTCGTACTCGCAATCCTTATTCTGATTATGGCTATTATTTTATCACCCAGGGTGATGAGACAGCCGAAACTGTTGACTCTGCCACTTTTGTGTCGTCTTTCTATCCTTCCAATGACTTCTATCATTCTCTTTATGAGGTAGATGGATACAGTTGGTATCCTGGAGGAAGAAATCTCTATGACAAGACTCCGATCAATTTGGGAGATAGCTTGAATGTGATTCTGCCTAATACGACAGGCGACACCAAAGTGTCTTTGGCTGTCAATGTTTCTGCTGGCACTTCGGGCAGTTCTGCCGAAGTGCGGTTTAATGGAAAATATGTAGGAACTCAAACGGTCAGTTTCTCTAGCGAGTACAACAAGGGTAGTGAGAAAGAGGCGGTTTATGCTGTTACATCCAATGGTGTCAAGGATACCATTACCATCAAGACAACGCATGGAGGATCAGTTCGTTTGGACTATGTGTCGATGGCATGGAATTCCATCAAACCAGCCCCGGTGCTATCGGGCTCTCATCCTGCAGCTCAATATGTCTATAATATCACCAATCAAGACCACCATGCCGATGCCTTGGCAGACATGGTCATCATCATCCCTACCTCTCAGAAATTGCTGAGACAGGCTCAACGGCTCAAGGCGTTCCATGAAAGTCATGATGGTTTGCGTGTCAACTTGGTGCCAGCAGACGAATTGTATAACGAGTTTTCTAGTGGAACTCCTGATGCAGGTGCCTATCGCAGATACCTTCGTATGCTCTCAGACAAGGCTGCCACCGAGACGGATATGCCAAAGTATCTCCTTCTTTTTGGTGATTGCCTATGGGATAATCGTATGCTGACTTCCGACTGCAAACGTTTCTCACCAGACGATTACTTGCTCTGCTATGAAAGCGAGAACTCTTTCAGTGCCACCGACTGCTATGTAAGCGATAGTTGGATGGGAATCTTGTCGGAGGGTGCTGGTGCTAGACCTACTTACGAGCAACAGGATGTAGCTGTGGGTCGATTCCCTGTGACAACGTCAGAAGAGGCCAAGGTGTTGGTCGATAAGACCATCAACTATATGGAGAATGAGAATGCAGGCGCATGGCAGAATACCTTGATGTTCATGGGTGACGATGGCAATGACAATCTCCACATGCGTGATGAGGACGAGGTGACCAATTATATTTCTAGCTTATATCCTGATTTCCTCGTCAAGAAAGTGATGTGGGATGCTTACAAACTGGAGTCTTCTTCCACGGGAAACACCTATCCCGACGTAACCAAGGCCATCAAACAGCAACAAGCCAAAGGCGCTCTTATCATGGATTATGCTGGACATGGCAGTGCCACCCAGTTGTCGCATGAGAGGGTCTTGATGCTGTCGGACTTCTCCAGTTTCACCAATAGCAACCTGCCGTTGTGGATAACTGCAGCTTGCGACATCATGCCTTTCGATGGCGTGGAAGATAACATCGGTGAGGCTGCCTTGCTCAATGAGAAGGGTGGTGCAGTAGCATTCTATGGCACGACTCGTACGGTGTATGCTTACCGTAATAAGTATATGAATCGCGCTTTCTTGCGCAGAGTGTTGAGTACGAAGGACGGAAAGCCTTTGCCAATCGGCGAGGCTCATCGCTTGGCTCAGAACGACTTGGTCGTAGGTTTCACGTTGCCTTCGGGTGTGACCGAGAGTGACCTAACGGCGAATCGCCTCCAATATTCCTTGTTGGGTGATCCAGCGATGCCTTTGAATGTGCCTACCATGAAGGTGGTCGTTGATTCCATCAATGGCATCTCGACAGGCGATGGAACGCAGACTGCTACTTTGAAGGCTGGGATGGTGGCCAAGATAGATGGTCATATTGAGGGACATTCAGGCTTCGACGGAGTTGTCACAGCTACGGTGCGTGATTCCAAGGAGTTGGTGACCTGCCGTCAGAATGATGGTACGGAGACAGCCTTTACCTATTACGACCGAAGCAAGACTTTGTATAATGGTTCCGACAGTGTGGTGGCAGGTAAGTTTTCCTTCCGCTTCGCAGTTCCTAAGGACATCAACTATACGGATGCGACGGGATTGGTCAATCTTTATGCCATCGACAATAGCAAGACGGTGCGTGCTCATGGCTCTAGCGAGGCTTTCCACGTAGGGGGAAGTGCCTTGGCAAAGAATGACTCCATCGGTCCTTCCATCTATTGTTATCTCAACTCTCCTTCGTTTGTGGATGGTGGAAACGTGAATCCTACACCCTACTTCGTAGCGGAGGTCAAGGACAAGGATGGTATCAATGCCACAGGCAGTGGTATCGGACACGACTTGCAGTTGGTGATAGATGGAGAGGCAGTCAAGACGTACAACCTGAATGATAATTTCACTTACGATTTCGGAACTTATGCCAGTGGCTCTACTTATTACAGTATTCCTGCATTGGAGGCAGGTCCGCACAAATTGCAGTTCCGAGCATGGGACATACTCAACAATAGTTCCACAGCTACGCTGACCTTCCATGTGGTGAAAGGTCTGACACCTTCTTTTGATTCGGGCGTCACTGAAAATCCTGCCAAGAACTCCACGACCTTCATTATCACACATGATAGGATGGCGAGCAACTTGGATATAATCATAGAGGTGTATGATACATCTGGAAGAAAATTGTGGCAACATGCCGAGAAGGGAGTCTCCAATTCAGGAACCTATACGGTCAAATGGGATTTATCCACGGGAAGCGGCACCTTGCGCACAGGCATTTATCTCTATCGTGTGAAGGTTGCTTCGGATGGCAGTGCCTATGAGGCAAAGACCAAGAAGCTGATAGTTATCAACAATTAAGTAGTTATCAACAATTAAAACGTAGGGATGCCAGATTGTAGAATGATAAAACAAGAATGATAATAGTACGATAAAAATATGAATATCAAAATTAATGCAGCCAGAATCTTGGCTATATGCTTGTTGGCGTTTGCTTTCACGCAGGTGAAGGCGCAGGAAGGGAAAGATCTCTTCAATCCTATCGATTACGCTGTGATTTCACAGACCATCGCCCCTGATGCCAGAGGTGGTGGATTGGGTGATGTCGGTGCTGCCACCGACCCGGATGTCAACTCCCAATACTGGAATCCAGCCAAGTATCCGTTTAATATTTCCAGGGCAGGCGTAGCTCTCAACTTCACGCCATGGTTGCGCTCGCTGGTCAACGATATGAACCTTGCATACTTGGTAGGCTATTATCGCATAGGCGATTATAGTGCCGTCTCAGGTTCCTTACGTTATTTCAACCTTGGTGAGGTTTATACGAGTACGGACGACAATGCGATGACTATCAATCCTTACGAGATGTCGCTTGATGTGGCATACTCGTTGATGCTCAGTGAGAAGTTTTCTCTTTCCGCAGCTATCCGATGGATATATTCTGATATGCGATTTAACGTGACGGAGGACAACTCTCCTGCATCAGCCTTTGCTGCTGATATAGCCGCTTATTATCAGAATTACATCAATATCGGACAACGTGAATGCCAGTTGGGCATCGGCTTGAATATTTCCAACATCGGTAGCAAGATTACTTTCAGCGGTGAGGAGTACAGTAGATTCTTGCCAGCCAACTTGCGCTTGGGAGCTTCCTTGATGATTCCTATCGATGAGTACAATAAGTTGACTATCGCTGCCGACGCCAATAAGTATCTGGTTCCTACGATACCTCAACAGGAAGAGGGCGAGGACAATGCCGATTATGAGGATCGTGTGCATAGGGAATATAATGATATATCCGCCATCAGCGGTGTATTTAAGAGCTTCAGCGATGCGCCTGGAGGTTTTAAGGAAGAATTGGAGGAAATCAACTATGGCGTAGGTGCGGAATATACTTACAATGATAAGTTCGCTCTTCGTGCCGGCTACCACCATGAGAGTGCCAGCAAGGGTAATCGTAAGTATTTCACAGTAGGTGGTGGTTTCAAGATGAATGTCTTCTCTCTTGATGCCGCTTATGTGATTGCCACTGCCAAGAGCAATCCTTTGGACCAGACTTTGCGCTTTACCCTGTCGTTTGACATGGATGGAATCAAGGACTTGTTCAAGAGAAGATAGATTTATGAATGTTGAATGTTAAGTGTTGAATGTTAAGTTATGAATATACGAGTAGGATTTGGATATGACGTTCACAAGTTGGTGGAGAACCGTGACTTGTGGTTAGGTGGCATCAAGATAGATTATGAACTTGGACTATTGGGACATAGTGATGCCGATGTGTTGATTCATGCCATTTGTGATGCCTTGTTAGGAGCAGCGAATATGCGTGACATTGGCTATCATTTCCCTGACACGGCAGAGGAGACCTTGAATGTGGATTCCAAGATATTGCTCAAGAAGACCATCGACTTGATAGCTACGAAGGGATATGTGTTGGGTAATATAGATGCCACTATCTGCGCCGAGCGTCCGAAGTTGAATCCTCATGTATCAGCCATGAAGGCTTGCCTTGCCCAGGTGATGGGTACGGACGAGGAAAATATATCCATCAAGGCTACGACAACGGAGAAGTTGGGCTTCACGGGCAGAATGGAAGGTATTTCCGCTTATGCCACGGTACTTATAATGAAGGCTTAATGACCGTTAATCGTTTCTTAAAATCTGTTGTGTTCGGGCACATCTGATTGATGTATATCAAAAAAACGCAAAAAAGTTGCATTTTCTTTCCTAAATGTTTGGAGGATTCGGAAAATCGTCGTACCTTTGCACTCGTCAAAAGGTTAATAGATTGTTTAGGTTAGTAGTAATAGATTTAGGTTTTTAGTTATTAGGTTTTAAGGTAGATTGTTTAACAGATAACAAAGGAGACCGTGAGGTTACCTTTGGTTAAGAAAATTTTTAGTTAAACATATTGTATGCCGCAGCTCGTTGAGAGTTGCGGCATATTTTTTTTATATACTTCCTCTGCTCTTTTAGAAATCCATTTAGAAACTTTCTCGGATTTGAGAAAAAAAGTTGCATTTTCTTTTTGTCCTTCGACTTATTTCCATTACCTTTGCATTCAAAGTTAAAATGAAGATACAATGAGAGTACTCATAGTAAATACAAGCGAGAAGGCGGGGGGAGCGGCTGTAGCTGCCAACCGCTTGATGGATGCCCTTAACAACAATGGCGTTAAGGCGAAAATGCTGGTGCGTGACAAGGTGACCGAGGACATCACCGTGGTCGGTATGCCCCAGTCGTTGTTCTCCCAATGGCATTTCCTTTGGGAACGTTGGTGTGCGTTCTGGCATCTCCATTTCTCACGACAAAATTTGTTTGCCATCGACATCGCCAATTCTGGTTTCGACATCACTTCGCTGCCTGAGTTCAAGGAGGCTGATGTCATCCATCTGCACTGGATCAACCAAGGTATGTTGTCACTCCAAGGCATCAAGAAGATAATCAATAGCGGAAAACCTATCGTATGGACCATGCACGATATGTGGCCTGCTTCATCCATCTGCCATCTTACCTTGGGATGCCATCATTACAGTAATGGCTGTGGCAACTGCAAGTATCTTCCTCATGGGGGTAAGAAGAACGACCTGTCTGCCAAGGTGTGGAAGAAGAAGCAGAAGCTATACCAAGAGAGCAATATCTCTTTCGTTACCTGTAGCAAGTGGTTGGGGAGCGAGGCGAAGTTGAGCGCCTTGTTGAATGGGCATCGCATACATACGATTCCTAATCCTATCGATACACATGTCTATTGTCCGATGGACAAAAAGGAGGCACGCTATCGCACTACCTTGCCTACGGACAAGCGCATCATCCTTTTCATCGCACAGAAAGCCACCAACCCTTACAAGGGCATGGACTATCTGATAGAGGCTTGCCAACTCTTGGCTTCTGAACATCCTGAGATGAAGGAGAACACTTGTGTCGCCATCCTTGGTGGACATAGCGAGGAACTGGAGGGGAAGTTGCCATTCCCATCTATTTCTTTAGGATATGTAAGCGATGACAAGCGTATCGTTGACATTTACAATGCAGCCGATGTGTTTGTGCTTCCTTCCCTTTCGGAGAATCTGCCTAACACCATCATGGAGGCGATGGCATGTGGCGTGCCAAGCGTCGGTTTCAAGGTAGGAGGTATTCCTGAGATGATAGACCACAAGAAGAATGGATATGTGGCGAATTATCGTGATAGCAAGGACTTGGCTGCAGGCATCCATTGGGTACTTGACGAGGCTGACAAACAGGATTTGAAGAAGGCTTGCTTGACCAAGGTGATGCACAACTACTCGCAGCATGCCGTGGCACTCAATTATATAGAGGTATATAACGAGGCGATGGCTTACAAGAATTATCGCATCTAACCAAGAGTTGCAATATTTAATCAAGAGTTATCGCATCCAACATCCCAAAACAGAAGAAACAATAAAAAGATATGATTAAGTTTACGATAGTCACCTGTACTTACAATGCCGAGGCGGTATTGCAACGTACCTTGGACTCTGTGATGAAGCAGACTTGCTGCAACATTGAGCACCTGATCATCGACGGTGTGTCTAAGGATAAAACCTTGTCGATGGTGAAAGCTTACCAACATAAGAACGACGTAGGGGAGAGTGCCCATGAAATCAAGGTGTATTCTGAGCCAGACAAAGGACTATACGATGCCATGAACAAGGGCATCGATCGAGCCACGGGCGACTATCTGATATTCTTGAACGCAGGAGATGTCTTTCCATCCGAAGACACATTGGAACTGGTGGAGGGATGCGTGGGCGAGGGCGAAGCCTTGCCTGGCGTGCTCTATGGAGATACCGACATCGTGAACATGGAGGGACGTTTCTTGCGCCATCGTCGGTTGACACCGCCCAAGAAACTCACTTGGGGTTCTTTCAAATGGGGAATGTTAGTTTGCCACCAGTCTTTCTATGCTCGTACCGACATAGCCAAGGATGTGCATTATAATCTGGATTATCGCTATTCGGCGGATGTCGATTGGTGCATCCGTATCATGAAGGAGGCGAAGAAGCGCAAACTGCCTTTGCGTAATGTCAATGCCGTGATTACGAATTTCTTGGATGGCGGAATGACCACGCAGAACCATCGTGCCTCCTTGAAGGAGCGATTCCAAGTGATGCGTAGCCATTACGGATTGCTTGTGACATTGTTGGTACATGGTTGGTTTGTTGTTAGAAGCCTATTCAAAAAGTAAACAGTCTCCTATCAGAAAGCAAACAGCACCTTATCTAAGAGTCTATACATCCTTATGCAATCTCCATTCCGTGACACGGAATGTGCGTTCTCAGTCTCGGAATGTCCGTTCCGTGTCTTGGAATGTGCGTTCCGTGTCACGGAACGGAGATTTCTTCTAGTACTTCACGCAATTCCAATAGGCAGTCTTGCAAATATTGATGGGCTGTGTTGGAATCTATTTCCGTAATATGCTCGGGTCTCAATGCCTTGATGTTATCGACGTTCCTCATTTGGAGCATGGAAGCAATCGGCAGGAGCTTATGTGCAATCTTGCCGATCGTGTCGCGATGGTATGACGTATCTGTCAATTCTTGTTCGATACCCTTGCAATAGCCTTCTAACTCTGCCTTGACAGTTTTTAGAATCTCTTTCTCCGCTTCTTCGTCTCCTTCGGCAAAGGTAAGGAGAGGCTGAAATCGAGAGACCTGTGGCTTCTCGGTTAAATTCCTGTCACTTAATTTTTTATCGCTCGAATCCTTGTCACTTAAATCCTTATCGCTCGAATCCTTATCGCTCGAATCCTTCTCTGTCAATTCCTGATGAGCCAAAGAACTGTCAACCCCCAGTATATCCGCCAACCTCTCTGTTTGGAAAGGCTTGAAGAGGCAGTCATCGAATCCTGCTTGTTGCAATTGTTTCCTGATGCTGATGTCGTGGGCGGTCATGGCAACCACCGTCATCTGACTATGGTTGATGTGCTTGATCATCTCCATGCCGCTCATCTCTGGCATTTCGATGTCCATCATCATGAGGGCAGGATGCTCGTTGTGGAGGAGGGTGAGAGCTTCGCTCACATGACTGCATGGGAATACCTCCCAGGTTTCACCTACGATGCGTCGTAACATCTCCTGGAGAAGTTGCAGTTGTAGTTTGTCATCGTCCAGGATGAGAATCTTATGGTTGCAGAAGTTTCTTTTTGCCGCCTTGTTGCTTTTTCTTTCCTCTTGGAGTTTCTCTTCTTCTCTTTTTTCCTCGGTAAAGGTGATGGGAATCGACACCGTGAAGGTAGAGCCCTTTCCAACGGTAGAACTGAGTTGTATGTTGCCACCGAGAAGACCGACGAGTTCATGGGTAATGGAGAGTCCCAGTCCTGTACCTTCGATGCCTTGGGCACTTTTCAGTCTGGTGAAGGCCTTGAAGACCTTTTGGGTTTCCTCGGTGGTCATCCCTTTTCCTGTGTCTATCACGCTGAGTGTGAGAAGATAGGCGTTCTTGTCCACGACGATGTTGTAATCATTTCGAGCTTGACAGATGGAGGCTTGGATATGGACGCTTCCCTGGTCGGTATATTTGATGGCGTTGCTGACGAGGTTGTCCAAGATTTGTCGGATGCGGAAGGCATCGGCTTTGTAGGAGCATTTCCATAGCTTGTCATTCTTGATGGAATCCTTCGTTTCGACTATCTCGTACGATAGGTCCAAGCCTTTCTTCTCGGCCTGGAATCTGAGACCATCTACGCTCTGTCTCACCAGTTCCTTGGGTGAGAAGCATACGGGATTGACCTTCATGAGTCCATTTTCCAACTGGTGATAGTCTAGGAGGGAAGCGACCAGTTGGGAGAGATGGTTGGCGGAGCTTTTGATGTTTGCAAGGCAGGCGTTGCCTTGTTCCCCATGGATGTAGTCTTTCATCAGGTCGATGAAACCCGAGATGGAGGCGGCAGGGGCTTTGATGTCGTGGGTGATGGTGAGGAGAAGGCGTTCACGCTGTTGCATGATGCGTTGGATTTCCTCGTTGGCATCCTCTAGTTTCTCTCGATAGATTCTCTCCTTCTTCGTATCTCTCGCTATGTACCAAATCAGGATGATGGCGGCAAATATCGCCACCAAGGCTAGAAGGGCTATCTGCCAAAGCAGATGTTGGCGAGCCTGCATCGCCTTGTTGATGGCATCCTGCATGGAGGAGCGTTCCCGCTGATGGGTGTCGTTGATTTCTTTCGCCGTGCGCAAGGCAAGTTGTGCGTTGACCATTCGCAAGTCGTCCATTTCCTTCGAGACGGCAGCGTTATGGTCCTTGGACGCTTTCTTCTCTTTTTTGTCGATTTCTTCGAGGATGTCCGCCACGTTTTCCGCCACGTTCACAGGTGTGGCAATGGAGTCGATGACAGCTTGGTTGCTGTCCTTGGTAACACGGAGCGTCTCGGCATGTTCCTTGCGGAAAGCATCGGCAAGTCGGCGAAAGAAGCCTTTCTTGGACTTGACCACTTCTACGGTTGTGTTTTTTGCCTCGTGTGTTTGTGGGGCTTTCGTATGTACCAGGATGGAGTCCTTTCCTTTGTTGAGGCTATCCACCTTGGCGCGCAGGTAGCTCTTGCTGCTTTTCCTTTCCATGGCATCGGAGAGTTGCTTGAGATTGGCTTGTCCATCTTTGAGTAACTTCGACATGGTGCTGTCTGCCATCTCCCTTTTCTGGATATATTCACGAGAAGCTTGGTTGATGGCGATGATGGAAGTCGTATTGCTATACACCAAAGCTATCGCCAGGAAGAGGATGATGGCGATGACGGCGTAACCCACGGCTACCTTGAAGGGGATATGATTGTTGTGCATACGATGTAATTACTTTTTGGGTGCAAAGTTACTAAAAAATATGGATAAACTATGGTGGTCTTGTAAAAAAAAGAAAAGGGTGTGACGTAAGCCACACCCTTTCTATTTGATTGAAAGCGACGTAATTATTTACTGTTTTTTGAAGGTGGTGTTTATTCTGCTGTAGCAGTTGAGTCTGTTGTTGACTGAGCTGGTGCTGCTACTGTTGAATCCTGTGCGGTAGGTTCTGCTGGAGTAGCCTTCTCCTCGGTTGGAGTTGTAGGTTCTGCTGGAGTTGCTGTTGTGTCAGCTGGAGCTACCGTGTCAACAGGAGCTGCGGATGAAACACTTGCCATCTTGTTAGATGCGAAAACGTTGCTTACTGATACCATTACCAAAGCTGCGATAGCTGCAAATACTAACTTCTTCATAATCGTTATGTTTTAAATTGTGAATATAATGTTTTATTATTGTCTTTTTGTGAAACTCTGATGCTTACGAAACGTTGTTCCTTTTGTGGAACTCTTGTTCGTTTGCGAGTTCACTATATTATATCACAAGGGGCGTGCCAAAAATGTTAGATTATATATAAGTTATTGCGTATTAGTGTGTTATCTCTAATTGCGCCTTTGGGTAAGTATGTGGAAAGTGTGGAATAGGTGTGGAATTATTCCACACCTATTTGTGGATTCGCTCGAAAAGTGCCTCTAGCGATTCCCAGTCCTTGGCATCGGTGCTGACTGCCGCATACCCCACAGACTTGAAGTCATTGTTGAGGGCATTGTCTAGGTTGGTCAAGCCTAGCTCTTCCTGGATGAATCGTTTGATTTGCTGTTCATTGCTGTCGTGTGGATAGTGGGCAGCTTCTAGGTAACCCAAGTCTTTCTTGGTGCAAGTCACGATGATGTCGATGTCCTTCGGCTTGCGTCCCACTTGGGCGATGATGTCTTTGAGAGTGGAGAGGATGCCTTCCAGCTCGTGGGCTTCCATCGTCATCGGGTCGATGACAAACAAGATGGTGCTGACATGGGAATAAAACTCCAGTGCCGATGCTGATTTCAGCCCACTCTCCTGTAACTTCCCGCCTGCCACGTCATAGAAGAACAGTTGATAGGGTATCGGGCGCAACTTCTGTTTCAAACGTATTTGAACAGCCTTATAATGGCTTTTTATGGGCGTTGGAATGGTCTCGCCTTGGCGGATGCGCTGTCTCATCTGCTCCCATCTCTCATTTTCATCCATCTCTATTTGTTGGAAACCTTTGCCCCACTTCTTGCTCAATAGTTCCAAACCGCTGTAGAGCAGGTAGGACTTACCTGAAGAAGGACCGCCCACGATGCCGATGTGGACATCTGTACCATAGGAATTGTCGTGCGATGTGTTGATATACTGCTGGCAATGTGGGCATCGTCTGGTCAACCTTCCCTTGCCGTTTGCCAACAAGGTGGGTACTCGTTGGTTGGTAAAATGGTTGGTTTGATGGAGTATGCCGTAAACACCTGGCTTCGGTTCCACGGGGAAATCCTTTCCGTCTATGACATAGGCAAAGTTCTTCTTGTTCCCACAGTACGGGCAAGGACGGTTGATATGGTATAGCTTGATGGCCGCGAACTCGATGAATCTCAAGAGATAACTGCATATAATCAGTATGAGGGCGAGTGCCAGGAAACAAATCACAGGGATGACGATGGCTAGTAGCATCTGTCTCCCATAAGCATGGAAGATGGCAATCGCCCAGTCCAATGCGTTCAAGTCGTCCAGGAAATCACCGCCCCATTCGGCAAATTCCTCTCCCAGCACGATGCTGAAGATGCGGAAGAAGAACCAGGTTACTCCTCCGAAGAGCAGGAGGGCAACGATGGAGGAGAGAAAGGCGCAGATGACAGACGAGAAGAGGATTCCCATCTTGACATAAGGCTCGGAATTGTACATCCACATCTTTCTCATGCCATTGTATTCCACCGTTCCGAAGAAATTCTTGAACAATCCCCAGTGCTTCTGGGCGTATGAGATATAGATGGCAAGAAATGCGAGCGTGCAGAGGATGATGGTACACATCAATCCCTTGCTTGGTGGAGTAGGCTCGGATGTGTTGGCACGCTTGATGAAACTACTGTTGGTGATGGTCGTCTCTTCCTGCAATTGGGCTTTTTTCAACTCGTCCTCGTGGTAGTACTTATAGCGTATCTTGGCTTTCTCAACGATTCTTCCCTCTCTTCGGGTCACATACTGGGTGCAGTTGTCATGTGCGTCATATCGGGTCGTGACGCTTACCTGATACTTCAACTTACCCTTTGGAGTATAGTAATCGATGAGGATAGGGTGATCTTTCTCGTCGTAGCGATAGAGGCAGTAGGCACCGTCGTTGACCATCGTCTGCACAGCTTTCACCATGCCTTTGCTATTATAAGAATAGGTGTAGGTCGTGCCTGCTCCCGTCTTGATGTCGTTTACCTTTTTGATGTAGGTGTCACCCTTGATACGATAGCGGTTGGTGATTCCGTTCTTTTTAGCCTTGTCGCTATAGAGCCACTCCTTGACCAACATTCCGTTTTTGTATTCCGTCTTATAGTCGGTGATTTCATTTCCGTTGATGTCCTGGATGTTGTTGTAAGGGTCGTAGGTGTAGTAATTGACGACGGAGTCGCCATCAGTTATGGTCTTGCTTTTCAACAGCACCCCCTCTGGCGAATAGTCGTTTCTGATGGTGGTTGTCACCTTGCCTTGATGGTAATAGGTATATACGACCGACTTGACGGGACCATTCAGTCTCGCAAATTCCTTGGCATAAGGATTGCCCTTGATGAACGAAGGTACAGGCTCCGATTCGCAGGCTGCCAAGAGGAGCGATAGGGTTAGGAGGAGGTATGTCGTGAAGTGTTTCAAATTCGTAGTGTATCTTAAGTTTGTGGAATGTCTCAAATCTTGTCTGATGGTTTTATTTATGGAATAACTTTCGGGAGAGGGAACTCCAAAAACCAGTCTGTTTCTTGTCGGAAGACTTTGTCTCGATGTCTTGACCACTCGAAAGGTCGTCGTGCAAGGCGAATTCGATGAGTGTCTGGAATCCTAGGCAATCATGGGCTTTGGCGGCTTCCTTGAGGAGCGAGAACCAAAGGTTGTCTGCATCGACATTCTTGAATCTTTTGGCATTGAGGTTGACATACACATAGTTGTCAATATAGACTTCTTGTTGGTTGAACTCGTTCAGGAATATCATGCGATAGCCGTTGGGCATGCCGTAACCTTGCAAGTAGTTGGTCTGGAAGTACTTGTCATCGACCAACTCGTTCGGCAATATCGCCAAGTCCTTGAGGATGGAGAGCGTCTTCGACTCCTCTGCCTGTATCACGATGTTTCGTGGTTTTCTCCTTTCTCCTGACTTTTTCTCGTTCCAATGGACTTGGAGAAGGGCAATGGCAAGAAGGGCGGTCTGCTCGTTGATGGCAATCGGTTCGTTGATGGCGATTGGTTCGTTGATGGTCATTTCTCCAGATGTCGTAGAGACATGGCTCAGGTCTGCATCTTCCAGCGAGATGCTTCTGGGTTTCAGATAGGAAGGTTCGCCCGTGAGCAAAGCCTTGAGCTCGGGGTTGTCTGGTGAACAGGTATTGTCGATAGGCAAGAATGTCTGTTGGGATACCAGTTGGTAAAATAATCCAGCGGAAGGCTTCTCGTCGAAGACCAAGATGTCGGCGATGTAGTTGGTGCCCGCTCTTCTCGCAGTTTCTTGGTCGCAGAAGTAGCCGTAGTCGATGCCGACATAGGTGGAACAAGCGATGATGTACTTGGTCTGTCCCTTGCTGTCTTTTAGGGAGATATATTTCAAGGTGCGAGGATAGTGCTTGACTACGTTGGCATCTTTGATGATATCTTCTGCTGTCACTTGGTGAGTGATGTCAACTTCGTATGCACAGTCGATTTGCTCGCAGATATCTTGGACAAGTTGCTCGTCCATTCCTTCCGTGAGTGTTCTGATGCCGAAGCCAGCTTGCCCTGTCAAGAGCGATTGCTGGTTGGAGCATTCTATGATTTCTTCAAAATGAATCGTTTTCATCTACTTATTCTTAAGTTTGGAAGATATAATGCTTTTGCCCTTACAGGGCGCATTCATTCTGCAATATCTACCCAGGGCGTTGCCCTGGGCTTGGGGCTTTTGGGCTTTCAGCCCGCTTTTGCCATACTGCAGAGCCCGCATTTGCCATACCGTAGAGCCCGCTTTTATCGTACCGTAGAGCCCGCATTTGCCATACCGTAGAGTTCGCTTTTACGATATTGAGGATTACTTTTGTTTCAGAAGAGGATATTTGAATTGGTCCAAGATCCAAACCAAAGGGTCGAGTACACGATAGGGATGGATGTCGGAGATATGGTTGTCTTGCCCCGGGTCTTTGCCCAAGGCAGAGAAGCCAAAGAACTTCAGGTTCTTATAATGGCTCTCGGCATTGTTGACAAATCCATCTTCATGCCAGGAGCATAGCGCACTCTTGATGCCATCGCTCACGGTCTCGATGTCGCCCATCTGAATGCCACCGCCTTCTAAGTACGGACTATTTTGGTTGATAGACATACCTGGAATTGCGGTAGTAGCCAATTCCTCGCTATGGTCGAGGAGGGCATCTATCTTGCTGAAGGCGAAAGCCATCGGCTTCTTGAAGTGGGCTCTTTTCTTCTTCTTGTCGCCATTGGCGAAGTGGTCGATGATGTTGTTGAGTATCACGTCATATTTCAACTCTATCTCTCCCGGGATATTCAGTTTGTCGTGGATATAAGGGATGGAGAAGGTGTCCAAGAGGAAGATGACCGCATCGCTCTCGTCGAGGAACTTGACGTTCTTGCTGATGTTCTTAGGGTCGTTGAAGTTCTCTCCTGCTGTGTCATAGAACACCAGGTAGAGAGGGTTCTTGACTCCTTTCTGGCTGATGGTGTAGATGAGTGGTATCTTCGATTTCTGGTCTGAGATCTTGGTCTGTGCAGGGAGTATGCCTCGCTTGAAGAGAATGTCATAGAAGTCGGTCTGGTACCTCACCTGGGTGCAGTCCTTGCGTTCGTCGGCTACCGTGGAGGCCAATACTCCCAAGTTGCCGAGCTGGCTGCCATACTTGCGGAGTTGGTCGATGAGCACGGTGATATAGTTGGTCTTGCCACTGCTGCGTGCTCCGATGATAGAGATGATGTATCCTTTGTTCTCCACCATTTCCTTTGGAATGACGTTATGGCAGTGGGGACAGATGACCCGATAGGTGGTGTGGCCACATCTTGGGCAGGAAGCGGAGTCGGGCATGGTGTCCAACTTCTTGGCAAGCCATCCTAACTTGTTCTCCATGAAGGGAAGCAACATACGTTCTTGTCCCCAGAAGTCGGATATTCTGCGGTCGTACAATCTCTCGCAGTCATCGTTGGTACAACGAAACATGACATCGCTTCTCTTAAATTCCTCGAAGCAATATGGGCAAACTATTTTTGGCATATTCTATTTTATTTTTTGGGTTTCAGGCACGACCTTGACAGGAGCGTTTCGGTCGGCGGCTATGATTCTGAAAAAGAGCGGTTGCCCTTTTTGTTGACGATGGTAGGTGAGAGGATACTTCTTCTCGATGCCATCCACCAAGTCTTCGTGATGGATGGTGAGATACGACTTGAAGTTGGTCAAGTCGAGTGGTATCTTTCCTTCCGCCAGCAATACATACAAGTCGCATGGTGGTTCGCCTTCTGCCTGGAGGGTAAGCGTATATTCATCCTTGTGCAGGAAGAACCTGGCCTCACTTTTGGCACTGACGAAATTGACCTTGATGGCAGATAGGGTTACAGGGAGTGTTGTCTCCTCGCTTTCTAGCAGAGAGCCGTCTTTCTTTTGGTAAAGGGCTGATATCGTGACGGTGAAGTTGCGTGATTTGCTTGGGAGGGGTACCTCGAACTCAGGCTCTTGTCCATCGTTGGCGATGTCTTCCCACTGTTCGTTACCATTTTCATCCTTCCATTTGATTCTTACGGATGGAACATCGCCCCATATCCATATCACCTTGACATGGTTTGCATCTGTAGAGTCGATTCTTATGCCTTGGGGAGGCACGATGGAAGAGATGGCAAGTTGTTGTCCTGTCACTCCTGTGTTATCGGCAATGGTCACGGGGAGGAAGAAGCGTTCACCACAAAAGTCTTTCTTTAGGCGATAACTATTGCCTAAAGTCGTGAGCTCTGTGTATTCCAGACTGTTGGCTTCCTTGATGACATCGTTCTCATGCTGTGGGAACGGGCGAGTGGAAAGATAGACCCTTGCAGTTCCGTTTGTCGGGTTTCCCCATGACACGATGGCTTCCTCCTTGTTCTCCTCTACGCTTAGATGGATAGGCTCCAGCACTTGGAGTGGCAATCCGTCGATTCCCACTTGGCGGTTGATGCCCATGGAATAGTCCTTGCTGTCTTTTCCGTTGATGCCGACACCCATCAAGTCATTCATGATAGAAGAGAGGAAGGCTTGTTCCCATTCCTTGTCGAAGTCCTTCATGTCAGCGACAAAACCATTGAGCAAGTCGTGGAAGTAAGCATTGGTGGTCAGGCTTCCGGTCATCACCAAGATGGTTTCCGACCTGCTGATTGGAGCATGGTTGGCGAAGTCGTTGAGGCTGTCCAGTACAGAACTGCTGCCATGTTCTTGCAAGTTATCGACGCTGGCATCTCTTCTTCTGACAAAGAAGTCATGGTTCTCGCCTTCCAAGAAGATGTTGCCGTCCAACTCGGATTTTCCTGAGTCCAGGAAAGTCTTGGCTATCTCCTGGATTTCTCCCATGGCATCTTCCTTGTTGAGGTAACTTGACTCCGACACCAGTTTCTTCCAGATGACTTCTGAAAGTACATCTATCCGAGGGTCTTTGCCGGCTCCCTCCAGCACGGTCGATGCCAGGATTTGGTTCTTGCGTGTATCGGCATATTCCACGTAGAGATTGTCAGACTCTGCCTGAAGAGCCAGTACGTAGGAATGTCCCTTGGTATAGTCACAGATATAGGAAGACAAGGAGTATTCTTGTATTTGTGCGAATCCACGCTGTTTCATATCTTCCAAGATATTCCCTTTTTCCTCATCGGTGAATGAGGGTGAGAAAATCAAGCCCATCCTGGTGTTAGGCTTATCAGCTTTGACATCCTCTTGGGCACAAGATTCCTCCACCGTGCCTTTGACAGAATGTGCAAGCACGGTGTAAGAGCCGTTGGCTTCTATGTGTCCCTCGTAGAGCTTGATGGCTTCACGGGAGACAGCCATGATATAGGATTTGTTCATCTTCTAATTCTATGCTTTTGCCCTTACAGGGCGCATTTATTCCCCAATATCTACCCAGGGCGTTGCCCTGGGCTTGGTGCTTTTGGGCTTGCAGCCCGTTTCAACCGCACAGTTTGAGATCTCGTTCTTTATATTCTTCCAACTTCTTTATATTCTCCCAACTTCTTATTCTTCCCCCAACTTCTTCAGCAGGAAGTCTTCGTAGAACTTGAGTCCTTCCTGTATGAGGATAGGCGATACAAAGTCGAACTGTTCTGCTCGGCGAGCATGCAAGAACTCAGGTCGTTCCTTGATGAAACTGAGCAATCCCATGTGTTGGAGCGCGTCCTGCAACTGGCTTGGATTCAGATTGAGTCCGAAATATTGTTGTGCTATTTGCTGGAACAATCCGAGGAAGTCTTGGAATCTTGGACCTGCCGATGAACTGCCATAGAACTTGTCGCCTAGGCACGACATCATGTTGGCGGTGATGCTGTTGTCTGCATCCAAAGCCCACGTTTGTCCTTGCTTGTCTTCTATCGTAAACCCTTCCTCGCCGATGACCTCGATAGGTGGGCAGTCTTTCGGGCGCATCAAGGTAGTCGATTCCATCGCCAGTCCCTTGGATACCTCAAACTTCACGTCATCGGATATGGTCTTAGGGAAGGCTATCTCCAGAGCCGAGATGAAGGAGCCTGCGTCTTGTTGTCCCAAGCCTTTGATAAACATGGCTTGGTAGAACTGGTTGGCGAGGTCTGTGTTGGTGGCGATGCCTAGCCATTCCATGATTCTCGCACCTTTTCCAGCGAAGGTAATGAGCACTTTCGGCTTCTTCTCTCCCGCCCATCTACATTCCGAGCTGTTTCTTACTTGCTTGATGAGCTTTCTGGTCAAGAGTCCCGCATAGTAGATAATCAAACCTGTGACATAGATGTCGGCGCAAAGCAGTTCGCTGCAGTCAGAACTTATCTTCTTGTAGAAGAAGGGCAGTTGGGATGCGTCCAAGCGATCTACCATTTGCTCAAAGTAGTAGCTGGCAGTCTCTGGACTGTATCTGTTGGCACCGAGGTTCAGACCTTGTATCTTGAGTCCAAATTCTTCGCAGGTGCTGAGCAATACTCGTTGGAAACGAGGGCAATGCTTGGTAGCCTCGCCTACGAGCTGGGCGGCGAAGTGAATGGAGTTTTGCTTAATCATGGTCAGGCGAGCTCCATCGGGTGTGTTCAACTGGCACAGGGCAGAGATGTCGCTGGTGCTTCCACCGATGTCGAAGCATACCGTCAGCGAGTCCCTGTCATCAGCCTTCACATTCAGATAGTTGGCTACGGCACAAGCCTCCGTCATGCTTTGGAAGTCGTTCTCATCTACCATCTTCACTGGATTAAAGGAGAATGTCTTGGTGTCATCGTCCTTTTCCAATATCATCTCATTCTTCTCCAATATCGTCTCATTCTTCTCCAATATCGTCTCGCCCTTTCCTGTGTCCTTCTCCTTGGCCTCGGTCAGAAAGTTTACAGGCTCGTTGGTCAGGAAGGCATTGCCGCTGAAGAATGTGGTCTTGGCTTGTAAGTTGTAGCCAAAGGTGGAGACTTTCAACTGATATAATGAGTCGGTGATGACAGGCTTGTGCTGTTGGATGTCGTTCAGCGGATTGACCGTTGGCAACGCACTCCATATCGTGTTGTAGCTACGCAGCAAACTCTCGCTCATCGACGAAGGATAAGACCATTTCAATTTCCTCGGGAACAAGTCTTTGACAAACAATTCTGCATAGACCTGAAGTAACAAGGAACGCAAGAATGCCTTCTTGTAGGCGATGTTGCGCTCGTCGTCGTCCCATTTCATGTTGTAGGTTTGTTCTATCAGTCCGCACTCTGCTGTCTGTAGCTTGATGGTTCTCGAAGTTGGAGCCACGGGTGCCAATGGCAAGTTGAGGCTGAAGCAAGGAAAACCACCCTTTACTTCTTTCTCGAACTTGGAGATTTCTTGTGCCTCGTTGATGTCTTTGACCACACGGCGTGAGTCGTGGAGCGTCAGCGTACTCTTGATGGCGTTCGACAACAAGGGGTTTGACTGGAAGAAGAGAAGATGGTTCTCGTTGGCAGCACGGTCATCGGTATCCTCTCCTGTGCGTAACAAGGAGATGCGGCGATTGACAAACTGGATTCCCTTGGCTTGTTGGTCGATAGGGTCGAGATAGGCGATGGACGTGTTGGTGCTACCAAAGTCAACACCTATGGTCGTGCCCTTCAAGTCGTTGTCTTGCACGTCCAGTTTGTCTTGTGCTATGGATGGGCATTCCGTCGTGGTCGTATATTTTATCAGGAGGTAGCCTGACTCTTCTCCGCTAGGGATATTGAGTTTGATGCCTTTGAAAGGCCGGTTGCTCTCGTAAATCTCATACTTGTATGGGTTGTCGGCAACGGCACGGTTAGCCTCGATATGCAGTGTCATCTCAGAGTTTTCCCAATCTTCCCCTACAAAAGGAACGGCTTGGAAAGGATAATCCTTCAAGTTGATGTTGTGTGGAAGCTCTGAGTACAAGAAATAGCGATGCCATTTCTTGGAGATGAAGTTAGGCCAGAGAATGAGGCTCCTTCCGTCGATTTCACCTCCACAAGTATAAGTGGTCTTCATCTCCTTGGTTCTGCCATCGTTGAGTTCCAAGTGGAGAGTTACTTCCAGGTTGTCCTTCTCTGCGTCAGGGTCGTAAATGGCTGTGAGCCGAGAAGGGATGTTGGCTCTTGATGATACAGGCTCCACCAAGGCGCCGATGTTCTTGCCGAATGCCTGGATGCCCAATGGACTGAGGGGAAGGGCGAAGTATGCCTTCTCTCCAGGCTCGTTTTTCTTTTCTGCCGCCAATGCGTAGATAGGGAACTGGCTCGGCTCGTTCTTGTAAGGCCCCTTGATGATGAGTCGGGCTATCTTGGCTGTGTCTGGCAGGAGCAACTCCTTGGGATTGCAGAATACGCTCTGTCCCTGGGCTGATGTATAGAGTACACCATCCAAGGCATATAGTTCGTCCTTATAGTTGAAAGTTCTGTCGAAAGGTGTATGGAAAACCGTGACAGGAGGAACGCTGGCTGTTTCCAACTTGAAGTTCTTCTTCTCTGCGTATGTGGCAATCTCCTTTCTCCATGTCATGAGGTTGTTGAGGATATTGTCATATTTCGGAGCAAGGGTTGGAGGCAAGAAATAATAATAATCAGCCAAGCCGTTGACGCCTGTCTTGCCATCCTGGTTGATGCCCTCTATCAGGTAGTCTATGTAGGCATAGAGTTGCAAGGTCATGGTCTGGTCAAGTTCGCCGTTCTCCATCGGATCCTTGAATTTTCCTGTCTTGTAATCTACCCAAGGGCGGTTCTCCGTCTCCTTGACCTTGTAGGAGCAGGAAGTAAACAAGAGACTTTCGGGAGAAGTAGCACCTACCACCTGTCCATCGTACTTGACGATTTCGATGGAAGGCACGCCACGATGCTGTTCGTCGGCATCGGTGTCCTTCAAGCACCACAAAGGCTTGCGGTGGAAGAGCATATTGCCGAAAGTTCCTTTTGGCTCATAGATGTTGGCAGTGTCCAGAAGACCCTTTCCGTCGGAATAAGCCAGATCGACCATCTCGGTTTTGATTCTGCTGTAGTCGAGGGCGATGCAGGCGATGAAGCCACGCCATTCAGAGGACAACATCTTGTAGAAGGCATTCATGTTGAGGTCGATGCTTTCCTTGGATTTCCCATACGACTGGAGCGCCGACTTGAAGAGGTTGGCGCGTGCGTAGGCTGTCGGGATGCCAGACACTTGTGCGCTGATATCCGAGTCTTGGTCTATGGCTGGGGTGATGATGTCGGCGGTAAATTGCTCTATCATTCCCGAAAGGTCTTGCCATTCTCCCACTGTACTTGGTGGGATGGAGGCTGTTTTGACCTTGATGACTAATGGTCTGTTCATAAACGATTATATTTTCTCGTTAAAGTTCTGGTTGATGGTGATGGCATTGTAGATGTGAGCGAGGAATTTCTCCTTGGTGGTCTGTACGTTTTGGTCGCTTGTGGGTCTGGTCTTTTCTTCGCCCAGGTTCTTGATGAGTACATCTACGCTGTTGTCTTTCTTGCTGAAGAATCCCGAGAGCTTGCTCCAGTTGTGTTGTTCTTCTTCGAATAGGTGTCCGCAACTGATGCTCTTCATGTCTTTTTGCTGTTCCTTGAAGGCTTCGTCGATGAAGATGAACCTGCCAGGGATAGAGTCCTTGATTTGATAAATCCAACCTTTCTGCATGTTGCCATCCACGTCGAAACTATATCCGAAATAGTCTCTGAAGTAATTGTCCAGGTCCTTCGCCTGGTTGTTGGTAATGCCATCGTAGTCATGGATGTTCTGTTGGGCAAAACGATTGAGGAGTCCCTTGGTTCCAGAGCCTTCTACGTCTGTCCATGCGGCATCGTACTGTGAGAGGATGATATGGGCAAGGGAGAATAGGGAACCCAACTTGCTCTCGAAGGCATTGCCGTTCTTGATGAAGTCAGAGCCATGCAGGCAGACTTGTCCCTCTCGGTCTTCGAAAGAGCGATACAGATATTTGGCGGTCTCGTTGTTGAGGTCTTCTTCTTTGAGACTGAAGAAGTCGTAGGCAGCGCAAGCACACATCAGTTCCACGACATGGCATACGTTTCTTTGGGCTTTTCCTCCCGTGATGGTCTTGCCTTGGTTGCCCACATAGAGGGCTTGGTAGGGCCAGCCGATGTGGTAGAATCGCTTGTAGGTATTCCTAACTGTAGGGTCCGCCTGGTAGAACTGCAAGGCAGCCTGGCAGTTGAGTGCAAAGTTGTTGGAGTCTGCGATGACCTTATCGTCGCTTTTCTGTATGCTGTCTGGAGCCGTGAACGTAAAATAGTCGGTGAGTAGGGTGGAGCCAAACTTGACATGGTGTGTGTCGAGTGTCTTGGTGCCGTCGGAAAGTATGCTGATGGCATCGCGCAAGGCAACAGGTATCACAGGGATAGACGATGCTCCCGTTCCGCCAAAGATGGAACCGAAGACGAAAACTCGTGCCGTGCTTTGTGAAGCTTGCAGGTTCTCCAGGAAAGTCCTGAGATCTTTCTCGGCGTTGGATGCACTCTCGCCGTTGCGTGCCACGTTTCTTGCTGCCTCGATGATGCCATGGTACATCAGCAGCGAACCGAGGTGGGTCTGTGCACGATAGCCGTGGTCTAGCTCGAAACTCTGCACGGAGTCCTCGTCGAAGAACAAGTCTGTCAAGTCGGTGTTCTCTTCCTTGTGCAGCCCGCTGTTGACACCCGACAGAATCTTGTAGGTCTTTCGGTTGCCTTCTCCATAGACCGTATAGAAACGATACAGGTTCAACTTGGCGGAGAAGAATGTCTTTGCGTTGGGGCGACCGCCATTGATGTTGTTGGCATCATCAGACTTAATCTTGTTATAGAGGTTGATGAGCGATTCCACACGGTCTTTGTTGCCATTGCTTTGGTCCGTGTCAAGGGTCAGTATGTCGATTTCCTTGTTGTCGAACAAGCCCATGGCGCAGAGGTGAACGAATGACTCCAGGCATCTCATGCCCGTGCCTCCGATGGCGATAACGAATAATTTTTCCATTGTTCTCTTGTTTAAGACCGACATTTAGAACCAACTGGCGAGCTTTCCGTGTGGAAATGCCTTGCTGAGTAAGAAACCACATACGATATGCGCTACGAAGAAGATGCCTGAGGATATGCCCATGGCAGCCAGGTATGCACTCTGCCTGGATGGGATTCGTATGTCGGTATATACGGCAAAGTAGTTGATGGCCATGATGGCTATCGGACAAAGTATGGTGATGACCCAAAAGCTCAGTTTTCTTTTCCTTTTGTCTTGTGGGTTGATGCCAGCCTCGTAGCGAATGTTGTTGGCGATGAGGATGGCGAGCAACATACATATTACAAAGGTAATGGCGCCTACCATGTAGGCTGAAGCAACAGTTGCGTTCATAGTTTATAGTGTTTTATGATGATTCTAATATCTTTCTTTTATGATTCTAATGCCCTTCTAAGGATATATATACCTTATTATATTATATTTCCTTTTATGTTATATTGCCTTGGTTATATTATATAGCCTTGGCAAAATAGGTGTAGATGACAGTTCCCCTCGGGTTCAACTCTTGCAGGGTGTTGCGGATGGCGTCACGCAAACTGTTGTTGGCTCCCCAGGAGAAGAGCTTGTCGATGCGCGGCGATAGGTTGGGTTGGCTCTCGGCGATGGTCACGTCGATACGGAAGAGGTCTCCTTGCTCTCCACCGATGATGTCTCCCTTGAACTGAGGTGCGAAAACGATGCCTATCTCAGCTTTCTTGCCTTGGCTCTGTGTCATGCTCTTTGCGAAGAGGCTTTGGTCGATGGTGAGCATATCCTTGATTTCCGTTGGTTTCGCAGTTGCCTTTTCCTTGGCGACGAAACATTGGAAGTCTTCCTCTACATCGGTCACTTTCACATTCAGTTTCTTGATGACATAGGAGTCTTGGTTGCTGAAATCGAAGAAAAGGTTTCTAAAGAGAGCCGTGTATTTCGGGTTGAAGCCAGCTTGAGTCGCCTCCTGCGAGTTCTTGAGAGCATCTTCCCAAGTTACGCCAAGTGGATAGTACTCCAGTCTCGCTCCTTGCCCATAGTTGGCGTAAGCGTTCTCGCTTCCATCCTCCATGACACCCGTGATGAGGTCTTCGCCTGTGGCAGCGTCATGATAGTTGCCTCCCTTGGCAGCGGAAGGATATTGGGTGGAAACGGAGTATGCGTCGGTCGAGAGATGAAACTCCTGGTAACCAGTGATGCCAGCGACGGATTGTCTGATTTGGTCGAGGAACTGGTGACTCTTGTTGTCGAATACGACGAAATAGAGATGGTAGGTGAGGTTTCTCTCGCCCACGAAGTCAAAGATGAAGAAGGTGATGTCGTTGCCTTGTTTCAGCCAATGGGTGAAGTAGCGGGTGGCGAAACTTTGGTGCTGTACCTGTCTGTCGGGGGTGAATTCCTCGAAGTCGGTGACCAGCAAACTGCTCTTTCCGTCCTTGACTATCTTGTCGAGTGTCTTCTCGATGGGAGCCATTTGCTGGACATACGATTTCGTGTCCATAATCTTATTGTAGAGCTGGGTCTGCTTGAGACGAAGAGGGGTAATCTTGTCATCAGCCAAAGAGAACACCTGACAAGAATCCGTGCTGGTAAGACGCTGTACGGTGGCGTTCAGGAAGCCGGCTGCACCCGGGTTCTTGTAGGCGAGAACAACACCATCCGACAAGTCGAAGTAAGCGGAAGTGCCCTGTGTATTGTTCTTTGCCGTGATGTCTTTGTCGTAATATTGCTGAATCTCTTGCGACAAGCTGGTTTCGCTGGAACTGCCACAGGCACTGAAGCCTATGCTTGCCACGAGGGTGAGAGCTATCAAGACCCTGTTCTTAATCTTGGATATATTCATTGTATGTTTCTATTTTTATTATGAATTCTGATAGTATGTCGGATGGATGATTATAGGGAATCCTAAAATCTCTTACATACCATATTTCCTCATCTTGTTGTAGAGCGTCTTTCGGTCGATGGCAAGCAGTTGCGCCGCTTTGCTCTTGTTGCCGTTTGCCGCTTTGAGCGCAGCCTCTATCCGCTGTTGCTCAGTCTGCTCGTCACGCAGGGTGGTCGGGGCTTGTGGTTGGATGTGGCTCATGCTCTGCTCCAATTCTGCTTCCCCGATGTAGTTGCCTCTACACAACAGAGTGGCTCGTTTCATCACATTGTTGAGCTCACGCAGGTTGCCCGGCCAGTCATAGGCGGCGATTCGCTCAGACGCTTTCTTGTCGAGCCCTAACACGTTTCGCCCCAGTTCCTTGTTGGCGTGTCGGATAAACAGGTTGGCGAAAAGGAATAAGTCTGTGCCACGGTCTTTCAACTCAGGCATATAAATCGTAAACTCGTTGATGCGGTGGTAGAGGTCTTCACGGAAGTTGCCTTCGGCTACCCTTTGGGCGAGATTCTCGTTGGTGGCGCATACCAGTCGGATGTCGATGTCTATCTCCTTGTTGCTTCCCAAAGGTCGAATCTTGCGTTCCTGTAAGGCACGCAACAATTGTACTTGCACCTCATAGTTGAGGTTCCCCATCTCGTCTAGGAACAAAGTACCACCGTTTGCCATCTCGAAAGCTCCTTTCTTGTCTTGGTCGGCTCCCGTGAAAGCACCTTTCACATGACCGAAGAACTCGGATGCAGCCACGTCCTTGGGGATGGCGCCGCAGTCGAGGGCGAAGAAAGGTTTGTTGGCACGCTGACTTAGTTCGTGGATTCTGTGAGCCACATATTCCTTGCCCGTTCCGCTGGCACCCAGTATCAACACTGACATCGGTGTAGGAGCCACGAGCGAGACGAAGTCGTATAGTTTCTTGGAAGCCTCGCTCTCACCTTCTATATATTTAGGAGTAGCGTCTTGATATTTAGAAACAGCATCTTGCGAAGAGTTTGACAGATTTTGCGATGAGCCGTTAGAACCCTCGGAAGCACTTGAATTCTTCACTCTTCGTTCTTCACTCTTCACTCCCTTCACTCTCTTCACTCCCTTCACCGCCTCTTGAATCTTCTCCAAGAGGATGTCAGGAGGGAAAGGCTTGGCAATATAGTCTGTTGCGCCAGATTTCATGGCAAGCACCGCATTTTGCACCTCGGCATAACTTGTCATGACGATGAATGGAATCTGGATGTCGTGTTTCCTAAGCCATTGCAGGAGAACAAGCCCATCATGGTCGGGCAATCGTAAGTCCGACAAGATTAAGTCCCTTTGGCTGTCCTCTTCCAATAGATGCAATGCCGCCCCTACCGAGGTAGCTCTTTCTACATCGAATCCCTTCTTCTTGAGCCATGTCTGTATCATGGTTCCGAATGCCAAGTCGTCTTCTACTATCAATAACTTTGCCATGCCTTTGCAATCTTTTTCTCTTCTTTTTCTCTTCTATCGAACTGCAAATATACAGCAAATAATTGTATCAAGCTACCCTTTTAACTTTCTTTTGCGAATTTGCAAGCAAGTTTTCCTTCTTCTGTGGTTTTAAAGGCAGATAAACGAGGAAAAAATAACGAAAGGATAAATGATTATGAATAGAATGAAGAATTGGATTACAGGTGTGTTAGGGCTGTTTCTCCTCTCCGTCGCATTGGGGGCTTGCTCCAACGATGATGACGATGATTATCTGAGAATCATGCCTAATGCACTGGTGACTGTGAAGACAAATGGGGACAATTGTTATTTCCAGTTGGATGACAGTACGACTTTGCTTCCTGCCAACATCAACGGGAAACTTTATGACGGCAAGGAAGTGCGTGCATTGGTCAATTATACGATAACCGACCAAAAGAGCGACTCGTATGACGGCGTGGTCAATGTCAACTGGATAGACAGTATCTTGACGAAGAAGCCAGTGCCATATCTTGCCACATCTGCCGAGAATGATGCGAAGTATGGCAATGATGCCATAGACATCGTGCGCGACTGGGTGACGATAGCGGAGGACGGTTATCTGACACTTCGTTTCCGAGCACTTTGGGGCAATGTCAACGCTCATTCCATCAACCTTCTGGTAGGTGGAAATCCAGAGAATCCATACGAGGTGGAACTTCGTCATAACACAAATGGCGACCCACAGTTGCGTTGGGGCGACGGCTTGGTGGCATTCAACCTGAATGGTGTGTTGCCTGATACTCAGGGAAAGAAGGTGAAGCTGACTATCAAGTGGAAATCGACCGCTGGCGACAAGAGCGTGGATTTCGACTATTGCTCTCGCAAAGCCGTGGGCAGCAGCAAGATGCTGGTAGGCTATGAGGCAGTTCATGGAAATGTCATCAGATAGGAAGATTTTTATATTGGTATAAGGAAAGATAAGAAGATTTTGTATTGTGTATGAGAAAAGAGAGGGGCACGACCGTCGAAAGGCGGATGTGCCCCTTGTTAGTTAATGCTATCCTTTCGGTATTTTTAGAGAATAAAGGCAGAAAGTTGCAATTTGTGGTTAATAATTTTGCACTTTAGGATAATTGTGTTACCTTTGCGGATGAAAGTGTGTCCTGAGACAG
>DKCU01000116.1 GCA_002451555.1 Candidatus Segatella albertsiae | reverse complement strand
AATGAACTATATGGTTGGAATATTCCCCATACGCCCTGAAAGGGCAGAAGCTCCAAGCCTAGGGCAACGCCCTAGGTAACATTCATACTAGAAAGTCGCCCTGAAAGGGCAAAAGCATTCCATATTTGAAAAATATTAAGATAATAATAAATACAACAAGAAATGAATTTACCAGAGGATTTTACATCATATACAAGAGAATTGATGGGTCAGGAACTGTTTGAGCAGTATATGAAAGGAATGGAGGAGGATGCTCCTGCGAGTATTCGACTGAACCCATTTAAATGTTCTCCCAGCACCAAGGTCGCAAACGAATGCCAAGTTGTTCCTTGGTGTGCTTCTACAGGCAGATACCTATCCGAAAGAAAGAACTTCACTTTCGACCCACTGCTTCACGCTGGCTTGTACTACGTGCAAGAAGCATCGTCCATGTTTGTGGACTGGGTCATCCGCCAATACGTCAAAGCCCCAGTCAAGATGCTGGACCTATGTGCTGCCCCTGGTGGCAAATCGACTGCGGCAAGAGCGGCTCTACCCAAAGGAAGCCTTTTGTTCAGCAACGAGCCGATGCGCACTCGCTCACAGATTCTCTCGGAGAACCTACAGAAGTTCGGACATCCCGACATCATCGTGACCAACAACTATCCAAGAGACTACAAGAAAAGCAAGTTGCAGTTTGATGTCATCCTTGCCGACGTTCCATGCTCTGGCGAAGGGATGTTTCGCAAGGACGAGGGTGCTATCAAGGAATGGAGCTTAGGCAATGTCAACAACTGTTGGCAGTTGCAAAGGGAAATCGTCAGCGACATCTGGAGTTGCCTGAAGCCTGGCGGCATCCTCATCTACTCTACCTGTACTTATAATGCGCATGAAGACGAGGAGAACGTGGATTGGATTCTAGAGAATCTGGGAGCAGAATTGTTGCCACTCGACATCAAGACGGAATGGAATATTACAGGAAGTCTCATCAACAAGGAACCCATGTACCACTTCATTCCAGGAAAGACCAAGGGCGAAGGCTTGTTCATGGCGGTATTGCGCAAGGATGGCGAGATGCCTGATACCGACAACAATGTCAAAATGGCGAAGAAGAACAAGAAGGATAAGAAGACGAAAAAGGGAGATAAAAGTCTTACAGATATACCAAGCCACTGGTTGAACAGTCAAAAGGAATGGTGTTACCAAACAACCGAGAATGGCGTTTATGGCATCGAAAGCAAGTGGAAGTCGGACTTGGATGCAGCATCAAAATCTCTCAAGGTCATACATGCCGGCATCAAGTTGGGAACCACTAAGGGAAAAGACCTCATCCCCGACGAAAGCCTCGCCCTTTCCATCGAACTGGCAAGAGAGAACTTCACCTGCGTAGAACTCAACTATCAAGAGGCAATACAATACCTACGCAAGGAAGCCATCACATTAGATGCGACCATCAATCGTGGATATGTACTCGTCACCTATAAAAAAGCCCCACTTGGATGGGTAAAGAACCTTGGGAATCGCGCCAACAATCTCTACCCACAAGAATGGAAAATCAAGAGCAGTCACATTCCTGAAAGTGGAAACGAAGTTCTCGAAATGCAATAAAATAATATCAGAATGAAAATCAATCTCATTGCTTGCATCGCACAAGACGGCGGCATCGGGTACAAAAACCAGCTTCTGTTCCATATCAAAGAGGACATGGAGAGATTTCGTATGCTCACGACTGGCAACACCATCATCATGGGAAGGAAGACTTACGACTCCCTTCCCAAGGGTGCCTTGCCCAACAGACGCAATATCGTCATCAGTCATCAAGACTTACGGTTGAAAGGATGTGAAATCTACCCTTCCTTGAAGGATGCCATAGACCACTGCCAAGACGACAACATTTTCGTAATCGGTGGAGCTAGCATCTACGAACAAGCATTGCCGTATGCAACCACTCTATACCTTACCCAAGTAGAGGAAACAAAAGAAGCAGATACATTTTTTCCACCTCTCAACTTGGAAGAGTGGAAAACAACTTCTTCCATCAAAAGGGAATGGGAAATAACTTCTACTATCAAAAGAAAACGGAAACCTAGAGACATAAAAGAGACAATTTCCTTTTATTTTCTGACTTTGGAGAGGATAAACTAAATATCTCTTATCTCAGAAAAAACTTGCAAAACTTGTTTGGAAAAGGGGTAACAAATTAAGCGAACAAGGCTGAGAAACAGTTCAAAACACCGATAACAACAGATAATCACCCCTCAAAAAACAATAATTCCCCCCATAATTTGTAAATTTCAGCTACCTTTGCATCAGAATTAAAACAAAGGCGTTGTGAAACGCGAAGAATCATCTTTTACTTATACAATATATATTAGAGAATATATGAAAAAAGCCAACTCTTTCGAGTTGGCTTTTTTTGTATATGATTATTCACTTGTCATTATTCATTTGTCCTTATCCATTTGTCTATATTTCATTCATCTATATTTGACAAAAAACAAAATCAATTGATTTCCCCATCGTTCTCATCGTCATCCTCTAGCTCATTCATATCAGCCAAAGGCAACTGTCGATTGATGGCAGCGTTGAAGGAGATAATCGTCTCGCTGCGAGACAAGCCAAGCGGCTGCAACTTATCATGGATAATCTGCAAGAGATGGTGATTATTAGTAGCATAAATCTTAATGAACATATCCATGCCACCCGTAGTATAATGACACTCCACCACCTCTGGAATCTTCTTCAACTCGGAAACCACCTTGTCGAAGTTCTCTGGGTCTTTCAGATACAAACCCACATAAGCGCAAGTTTCATATCCAATCTTCTCTGGGTCAATAATAAATTGAGAACCTTTGATAATGCCTAAGTTGGTCAACTTAGCCACACGCTGATGAATGGCAGCACCGCTCACATTGCAAGCACGTGCTACTTCCAAAAACGGAATACGCGCATCCTGAGAGATTAACTTCAAGATTTGCCTATCCAATGAATCTAATATTTGTTTTGACATAATAATTTTAATTTGCTTGCAAAGTTAGCATAAATATTTAATATTTGCAACTTTTTCAGCAAATTTAATTATAAATTTATATCATTTATCACTTTTCAGAAGCAGAATAATTGATACGAAGTGCCTTCGCCTGACGCAAAGCTTGTTTAACATCCGCAACAACACCCATCTTGGTATGCTTATCCGCCTTGATCGACACCGTCATCTGTTGTTGATCCTCTGCCGTCATTCGTTTCTTTTCCGCTGTGATATAATCCACCACTTCCTCTGGCGTAGCATACTTATCATTCACTTGGATACGACTTTCCGTAGTCTTATATACCTTGCCATCAGCTGAAACAGGTGTACCTATATAAATATAGCTCACTGCCGACTTCTTGGTAAGTCGGGTCAGTTCCTTACCTTGAGGCACTTGGAACTTAACCTTCAAGGTAACCTGACGCATATGAGTCACAATCATGAAGAAAAACAGTACGGTGAATATCAAGTCAGGCAAGGAAGAGGTATTCAAGCCTGGCACTTCACGATTACGACGACGAAAAGACATGCTCATTGCTTGCCTCCTTTCATACTTACATTGGCATACGACTCGGTAACACGTTGAGGACAAGCCTTGCGTACCTTTTCCTTTTGCGGCGCAGCTAATGCGGCAAAAGACTTACCAAAATGCTTTTGTGAATAATCATTTCGTATCTGAGTATAAGCCATCATGATTTGGTTTTGCATCTGAAAGTACAGGTCATAATCAGCATCACGATCACTTTCGATAGAAATCAAGTGGCGTTTCCCCAATCGATTGACAAACCTTACGATTTCACCCTGCAGTGAAGCAACCTTGATAGGTTTGTCGTTCAATAGAAGTTGATTGTCCCCCGTGACATAGAGAGCCATCAAGGTAGATTTATCCACCATGGACTCCTGACGTTCCTGCTTCTGAGGGTCAGGGGAAGGAAGGAGACGAAAGAGCCCTTTGTCAACATCCATAGAGGTGGTGACAAGAAAGAAGATCAACAGCATGAAAGAAATATCTGCTGTCGAAGCCGTATTCAATCCAGGAACTTGTCGTTTTTTCCTTCTTATAAACATATTTTATTTCCTTTCCCATTCATAAAAGAATCCTCACTAAGGCAAGACTCCCAAAGACCCTTTCCAAACTATTGTTGCTTCTTTCGGATATACCTTGTCGCCCCAAAAATAACAGAAGCTATCGCCATGACAAGCATGATGATGGAGGTATAAACAAACATATCTGAAGCTTTCAGCCAAGTCCAGTCATTGAATACTTCCCCATTCACGAAAAGAGGAGCGGAAGAACCCAAGAAGAACGTCAAGACCAACAAAGCCAACGTTCCAAGCCATGTGAAACGGAATATCTTATTTTCAGGTATGCCATTGGTGTTAGCCTTCCCTCTCATGGTTTTCCGATAGCCATTCACCAAGGAAACAATCGCCAGGCCAAATGCCGCAACCAACAGCAGAGTCATCAAACCCAAGACGAGATTGGTAAACAAAGGCGCATTGAAATCCGGGTTCTCCTCGAATGGCATATCATACCCCACCAAGAAGAACAAGGCAAAGACTATCACAGACACTCCTACCAATAAGTAGAACACACGCTGTGAAATCTTTTCAGAAGACCATTTCTTGATATCCTTAAATTTCATGTTTATACTTGGCTATAATATCCATCAAAGAAATCGCCGATTCCTCCATCTGACTGGTGATATGCTCAATCTTCGAAAGAATATAATTGTAAAACACTTGCAAAATCAAGGCAACGATGATACCAAAGATGGTAGTAAGCAATGCCACCTTCATACCAGAAGCCACAATCGTAGGACTGATGTCGCCAGCCTCCTGGATTTGGTCAAATGCCATCACCATACCGATGACAGTACCCAAGAAGCCAAGAGACGGAGCCATGGCGATGAAAAGGGTAATCCATGAGCAACCTTTCTCCAAATTGGCAGCTTGCACCGTACCATAGCTGGAAACAGAACGCTCGATGTCGGCAGTCTTGTCCTTGATACGCATCAAACCTTGATAGCAAATAGAAGCGACAGGTCCACGTGTGTTGCGACACAAGTCCTTCGCTCCCTCTATATCACCGGCTGCCACTTTCTCGTCAATGTCAACCATGAGTTTCTTGGCATTGATTTCCGAAAGACTCAAATAAATGATTCTCTCTATGCAAAAAGCCAGACCGATGACCAAGGCGATGGCGACAAGGGACATGAAACCAGCATTTCCCTCGATAAACTTTGTCTTAAGAGCTTGATGGAATCCCATTGTTTCTTCCTGTGCCCAAATAGGCATAGAAGAACCTATCATGAATATCAATATTGCTAAACGAGCAATAAATGCATTTTTCTTCATAACTTCTATCAATAAGCAAAAGCGGAAAGGATAGGATTCGAACCTACGAAACCCTTTAGGGGTTTACACGCTTTCCAGGCGTGCCTCTTCAACCACTCGAGCACCTTTCCTCGTTTCGGATTGCAAAGGTATTACTTTTTATCCGAAATACCTATTCTTTCGCTGTTTTTTAAATTTCTTTAAATATTTTCCTGACATTCTCATTCGTTTGACGTGCCAACTCTTCATCGGAAACCCCATAAGCCTTGGACAATGTCTTGAGAACTTCCACTACAAATGCACTCTCATTACGTTTGCCACGATAAGGAACAGGAGCCATGTAAGGGGAATCGGTCTCCAACACGAGGCGATCCAATGGCACAACAGCCGGCAAGTCTTCACGTAAATGGCTGCTTTTGAAAGTGCTGACACCTCCTACTCCCAGGACAAACTTATCAAACAGGAGTAATTCTTCTGCCTCCTTTTGGTTACCTGTAAAACAATGAAACACGCCGCCCGGAAGTTCTTTCTCGTAGTGACGCAACAGATGCACCATCTCATTTTGCCCCTTGCGACAGTGTATCATCAAAGGCAATTGAGTCTCTACAGACCACTTCACCTGTTCCTCGAAAGCCTCCAGCTGTTCCTTTTCGAACTCTCGGCTCCAATAGTAGTCAAGTCCCACCTCGCCTATCGCTATAAAGTCGGAATGGGCCTCAAGGATATCACGAAGTTCCACCAACTGTTTCTTCCAATCCTCCTTCACCTCTTCGGGATGGAGTCCTATCATCGGATAGGCATAGCCAGGGTATTGACGGCTCAATTCCAAGACAGCATAAGTCGTCTTCACGTCAATGGCAGGCAAAAACACCTTACCTACCCCTGCCTCCTTGGCACGAGCAAAAGCCTCAGCCCTATCCTCATCAAACTCCTCCGCATCGAGATGCGTATGGGTATCAATTATATTTATCATCTTGAAACTATAGAACTCTTTACTTTTAATATTTGCGCTTCATCATTCTCTGGGCATACTTAGCCAGTTCTTCCTTGCGCTCGACAGGAACGTTGACTGCATCGAGATATTTCTTGCTCTGCTCAAAATAATAGGCGATTTTATCCAGAGCCATCTTGTCGATACCTATCTCATTATAAAGACGAGTCACTGCCGCCACTTTTTCCTTACGGTCGAACACCTTGGCAGATACCCATTTCTGCAATTCCGCACGCTGTTCGTCGTTGGCACGATTGAAGGCATTGATAAGCATATAAGTTTTCTTGTTGGAAGTGATGTCACCACCAATTTCCTTGCCAAAGACCTTCGGGTCTCCATATACATCCAGATAATCATCCTGCAACTGGAAAGCCAAGCCTATCTGCTCACCAAACTTATAAAGATTGTCCGCATCCTCTGCCGAAGCATCTCCCAAGATAGCACCTATCTTCAAGGCACAAGCAAGCAAGACACTGGTCTTCAAGCGAATCATCTCGATGTATTCTTCTTCCTTGACATCATCACGAGTCTCAAATTCCATATCGTACTGCTGTCCCTCGCCTATTTCCAAAGCCGTGGTGGTGAATAGACGCAATACGTCTTGCAAGTGCTGAGCATCACATTGAGCCATGCGTTCGTAAGCCAAGACCAACATGGAGTCGCCCGACAAGATAGCGGTATTGGCATCCCACTTCTTATGAACAGTCTGATGTCCTCTTCTCACATCGGCATTGTCCATCAAGTCATCATGAAGCAAGGTGTAATTATGGTAAGTCTCCAGAGCGATTGCGTTCATCAGAATGTTCTCTGGATTCTCCTTATATAGATTGTATGCCATGAGCATCAAAGTAGGACGTATGCGCTTTCCACCCATGGAAAGCACATACCGAATAGGCTCATAAAGCGAACTCGGTTTTCTATCGTATGGCAGATTAGCCAAGAAATGGTTGACCATTTCCAATAATTCATCAGCTGTCTTCATAATCATATATATTATATAATAATGTATTAGTATCGCAGAAACACCCACAGTTTTATAGTTGAAACACCACAGGCACCGCTATCATCGTGCGGCAAACTTTATTCCTATCGACTCCGGGTTTCCATTTCGGCATCATCCTCATTACCCGAAGAGCCTCTTTGTCCAAGACTGGATCGGCAGACTTGCTCAACTTCAGGTCCGAAACTGTTCCATCCTTGTTGATGATAAAGGAAACGACCACCGTTCCTTGGATTTTAGCCTGCTGGGCAGACACAGGATATTTCAAGTTCTTAGTCAACCATTGCATATAGGCAGACCATCCACCAGGAAACACCGGGATTTGCTGGACAACAGTGAAATTGATAGGCGCCTCAGCCATTGCCGCAGAATTAGAATTATCAATGGCTGTTTCAGGCGCAGCTTCCTTCACATTGGAGCCTTCCACCTCACCCTGTCCATCCCCTATGACCAATTCGCTGGTAGTCGTATTGATTTTCTGGGGAGCCTCATCTACCTTTTCCGCCGCTTTCACCTCCTGAGTGATGGACTTGGAGACCGGAGCTGACGGAGCCTCAGCAGAAACCATGTCTTTCTGTTCGGTAGGAGCCGACATCTCCAAATCTTGCGCCAAGTCCTCCAAGCTCTCTGCATCCAAGTCAGAATCATTAGGCACAGAATGATATTGCAAACCTACAAAGATGAAAGAAAAGACAAGAATCAGTCCGAGCAGGAAAAAAGTAACCCGCTTATCTTCCAATCTTACGCTATTTGACTTTTTTATTTCCACTGTTCTATCCTCTATTTTGCAGTATCAAACTACAATATTTAAACGTTCCTTTCGTTATTTTATTCGAAATCATTGCAAATTTACTTCTTATTCTTGAAAAAAGGTGTATCTTTGCAAAATAATTAGAGAATTTAAATGAAAAAAGTTGTTTTTTTCGCTCTGTTGACGCTTTTTGCCCTCAAAATGCATGGTCAAGAGAGCCAAACGGGATATAACTTCCTCCGCCTACCTGTAAGTGCTCATGCCGCTGCATTGGGTGGAGACAACGTCACCTTGATAGAAGATGACGAGGCTCTTATATTCCATAATCCTGCCCTCCTGTCATCGGTAAGCGATAAGACCATCAACCTCAACTACATGAGCTATATGTCGGGTGCCAACACTGCCTCTGCCTCCTTCAACAAGATTGTCAAGGAGAAGGCTTCCTGGGCTGTATCCGCACAATACATAGATTATGGGAAAATGAAGGAAACAGACGAAAGCAACAACATCTTGGGAGAGTTTTCTGCCAAAGACATCAGTGTGGCTGGTTACTTCTCTTATATGTTGAGCGATAAAATCGTGGGTGGTATCACTGCTAAATTCATCACATCCTATATCGGTGACTACAACTCCATCGGAATCGGCGTTGACTTAGGAGTCAACTATTACGACCCTGATCACGAATGGTCTATTTCGGCGGTGGCAAAGAACCTCGGTGGACAAATCAAGGCATACAACGAGGAATATGGCAAAATGCCTATCGACCTACAAGTCGGCGTTAGCAAACGTTTCCCTAACATGCCACTCAGGCTCTCGGCAACGCTTGTCAACCTCAACAACTGGGACAAGAGTTTCATCAACCATGCAGTGTTAGGAGGAGAGTTACTCATTTCTGACCAGATTTGGCTAGGCATCGGTTACAATTTCAGAAGAGCCAACGAAATGAAGTTCGAAAGCAACTCCGAAGAGAAAGGAAGTAGCCATGGAGCAGGATTGTCATTCGGAGGTGGTATCAACTTAGAGAGATTCCACTTGAATGTCGCCTACGGCAAATACCACGTCAGCAGCACCAGCATTCTGGTCAACCTAGCATATTCACTATAATATAACTCGCATCATTATCATAAAATATAAATAAGTAGAAAATGAAAAAGATTACAATAGCAATAGATGGTTACTCATCTTGCGGAAAAAGTACGATGGCCAAAGACCTTGCCAAAGAGATCGGTTACATCTATGTAGATACAGGTGCCATGTACCGTTCTGTCGCACTTTACGCCTTACGTCACGATTTGTTCGAAAAAGACGGAAGCGTCAAGACTGAGGAGTTAGAAAAAGAAATGCCTAACATCACCATTTCCTTCAAGTTCAACTCCGAGACGGGCTGTCCTGATTGTTACCTAAACAATGAATTGGTAGAAAAGGAAATCAGAACCTTGGAGGTATCCAATCATGTGAGCCCCATCGCTGCTGTGCCTTTCGTTAGAAAAGCATTGGTAGAACAACAGCAGAAGATGGGTGAAGCAAAGGGGATTGTCATGGATGGACGTGACATCGGAACGACCGTCTTTCCCGATGCAGAGCTCAAGATATTCGTCACCGCCAGTTCGCAAGTTCGTGCTAAACGCCGTTACGACGAACTGCAAGCCAAGGGGATGCCAGCTAAATTGGAAGACATCTTGAAAAACGTAGAAGAACGAGATTATATCGACACACATCGAGAAGTTTCCCCATTGAGACAAGCTGATGATGCCATTGTATTGGACAATAGCAACATGACCATACCTCAGCAAAAAGAATGGCTCATGGAGCAATATCTGAAAGCAACTCACGAAAAATAGCCTAAGAAATATTAAATTTCTGTTAAAACAGGCTCATTCAGCTATAGAATTGATGTATTCATTGAATTTAAGTTGGATTTTATTTTTCTTTTTAATAAATTTGCAATCAGATAACAAGGTAGTAATGATATAGATTATAAATTTTGAGTTAATTACTGTTTTTTGAAGGTGGTAAGTCTTCGTGAGAAGCTTTACCACCTGTTTTTATTTTATAAATTATTCATTATAAATTCCTTACATTCCTCCATCAACCATTTAGGGGTACTTGTCGCACCACAGATGCCTACCGTACTCTTACCTTTCAGCCAATCCATGTCAATTTCAGATGCACTTTCTATCTGATAGCTATTAGCATTGACACTCTTACATTCATTGAACAAGACTTTTCCATTGGAGCTCTTTCGTCCGCTCACAAACAAGATGACATCATGCTTGGTGGCAAAAGAAGCGATATTGGGCATTCTATTGGCAACTTGTCTGCAAATGGTGTCAAAACTCTTAAAGATAGCCTGTCCCGTAATATGCGCCTGACAATACGCTATGATACGATGAAACTCATCAAGGCTCTTGGTTGTCTGTGAATAGAGATAGATATCCTTCGAAAAATCAAGTTTTCCAGATTCCTTGAGCGATCTAACATCATCAAACTTTTCCACCACGATGGCATGACTCTCCGTCTGTCCCACCAAACCAAGTACCTCTGCATGTCCATTTTTGCCAAAGATTACAATCTGGGCATTGGGATTGCTTACATATTGCTTTTTGATTCTTTTTTGCAATTGCAACACCACAGGGCATGTCGCATCAATAATCTCGATATGATTTCTTTCTGCCAACGCATAAGTCTCGGGCGGCTCGCCATGGGCACGAAGCAATACCTTCACCCCATGAAGACTTTTCATCTCCTCATGGTCTATGGTGATAAGGCCCGCATGATGCAAGCGTTCCACTTCCATCCCATTGTGGACAATATCCCCGAGACAATAGAGTTTGCCACCCTTCGCCAATTCCTCCTCAGCTTTCTTGATGGCAGTGGTTACACCAAAGCAAAAGCCACTGCCATGATCTATTTCTATCTGCATTTTATTTCACATTAATCTTCACCACTACCTTCGCATTGTCAGGATCGTTCGTAATCATGAGGATTCGAGGATTCTTGCCACGCGACTTCTTCAACTCGGCAGCCACTGCAGTCACCTTCATCTTCACGGCCTCTCCCGGCTGAATCTTGCTTTTCTTGAGCTGTACCTGCAACCCTATAGTAAACATCTGCATACTTCGGATGTCGAGTACAGACTTACCCTTATTGGTAATCAAGATCTCGCCCTTGAGTTTCTTTTTTCCATTAAAACTACCCAAATCAAGTACCGAACTTGACAAAGAAATCTTAGGTGCCTTCAACTTCTGCTCAGGTGTCATCTTATCGAACCCAGGCAATAAGACTGCCGAGGCAGTAATTTCTTTATCGGCAGACACCTTGTCGCCAGGTTTCTCCCCCAAGTACAAGCTTGTCTGATTCAGTCCGAAATCCCTCAGTTTCTTGGAATCCAAGACAATGCTGATTTCACCTGCATGGTGAGGAGCTAACTTAGAAGGAGAAACCTGAGCCGACAAATAAGAAGGCAAATGCATAACTACTGGTTCCAATGTTTCATCCGTAGGGTTGAATATATGGATGCGCTGCACCGGACGATCCCCACGATTGACATCGTCAAACTCCACATCCTGCACATCTGCCTTGATATTGCCCAATTGATATTCATACGAACCCGAGAAATCTGTCACCTTATCCACGACTTTTCCTCTCATCGTCAACATATAAGGTTGCTCAGCCGAATTGCTATAAATCAGCAGCTGTTTATTAAACGTACCCATCTGCTTGGCATCAAATGTCATCTTGACGACAAAGCTTTCGCCTGCGCCAATCTTTGCCGTAGGATAATCAACAGAAGTACACCCACAACTTTTCAACACCTTATTTATAATAAGCGGCTTACTCCCATCATTTTTCATCTGAAACTCTGCGGTAACAGGGTTTCGGAAGATGATTTGTCCACAATCCACCACTTCATGCTGAGTGGTTATCTTCTGTGCGGATGCAGACAACGCCAATAGCGATGAGAGCATCAATATGTTCATTCGTTTCATTGTATTCTATTTTTTAATTATCAATCTTTTCTGTTACTGTTTTCAAGGAGAAAGGAAAGGACTTACTCTTTCACTCCCATCTGATAAGCCTCAGCTCTACCACCGAATTCTGGGCTGTAAGCGCACTGTACGGTGCAAGTACCGCTCTGATAATCGCCCTTTCTATCGACGTAGTATTCCATCTCGACCTGATGCTTACCTTTAGATAAACGATCGAAATAGAAATTTGTTGTATTGTCCTTTGGAGATACGTAGCATCCCAAGCCCCATTGGTAGCCACTCAACTGATTGACAGGCTCCAAGCAAGCAGCTCGGTTATCCACGATTTGCACGAAGTCGTAGTCACGGTCGGCGGTGATGATGAGGATGACCTTCACCTTGTCACCCACCTGGACATTCTTACCGATGCCCTTACCTGTCTTGCCATCCTGAGCTTTCTTTACATCAACAACCTTTCGAGTCACCTTGATGCCCGACTCAGCGGAAGCTATCTCCTCTATCGGTTGCTTGAACTCTGCATAGACAGCTCCCCAACTGGTATAGTCGCTCTTTTTGTTAATGGTCAACTTCGCTGCCTTGCCTGTCTTCTCCGTCTTGACATATCCCAATGTGGTAGAGTCCTTTGGCATTGGCAAAATCTTTCCATCAAGTTTAAGGACAGCATTCTCCGCCTTCTTGTTCCAGTTGCTCTCATTGCCTTGCATGAAGGCATAGACTGCATCCACCGTATTGACTGGCGTGTCCCAAGACTGCGTACGTTTCGACATCAAGAGCCAACGCTGCAATTCCTCGATGGTCTGCTTGTCGTTTGGCTTCAACAGTTGCATCGCCTCAATCACAGAAACCTGGGTCGGAATCTTGTAGTTTCTCCAACTGTACTGAGCCTTTCGGGTATCATAGTATCTACCCATTTCCTCCCGATAGACCGCATACTCATTGACGCTCTGCAAATATTCGTCAGCCTTCTCACGAAACAGTTGATTCTTGGCAGTATCTCCATGTAGATTCTTCGCCAGCACGACAGCGGCACGAGCCTTGCCATAGATGGTGAAAGCACCTGTCATCTTCGACATCTTGTCCAAGAGATAAGCCTTGTCAGCCTCGGCATCCGCCTTCAGTTTTCTGCCGTCGAGCGACAAGATATAGAGATAATGCAAAGCTTGCTCACTAGGAGAAACCTTCTGCTTCTTCGCCTCGTCCTTTTTCATCTGTCTAACCTCCTTGGCGGTTTGACGAGCCAAATACTGGAGGGCATCAGTCAGCATGCCCGAAGTGGATTTCTGTACTCCGACAATGGCATTCAGGCGCACCATCATCTCGGCTACGGCGGTGGTCATATAGCGACTACCCGCCATGCCTTTCCACCAAGAGAAAGAACCATCATTGTTCTGCAACTTTTTCAGTTTTCCCACCTGATTTTCCAAACGAGAGGTCTCCAACGAAAGGCTCTTCTGGATATGATTGGTGATGCTGTTGGCGTAGATGGCAGACATCAAGGAAATGGCATCGTCGTCCTTTGGATCGCTGATAGATGGCAGAGCCTTGATCATCAGCCAACTTGGATTGTTGGTATATTCTACGGTAACCTTTGCCTTGTCGGCATCCTTAACTTGCTTGCCGTTCTTATCCACAAAGAGCTTATCGAGGTCGAATGTCTTCTCGCCTTGCTGATGAAGCGTAATAGGCAAGGTGTTGGTGACGAGTTCACGGTTGCTCAACACAGGCAAGTAATGTTGCTCGCCATCGCTGTAGCCATTTCCCGTAGCCACCACCTTATTAATATAGACACCCTCTTTCAATCCTTCCACATCGAAAGAAACCGTGGCAGAACCATTGGCATCAATAGTGTACTTCTGCACCTTCTGCCATACCACCTTGTTGGTCTCTGGTTCGAGAATCTGCATGCGAACATTGCCGCCCACCTTCTTTTCGGAGGTATTGAAGAGTTTCGTCACGATAGTTGACTTATCGCCCTCACGGAGGAAACGAGGCATGTTAGGCTGAACCATCACGGTCTTCTGAGCCACCGTCTCATCCACCAAAGTTCCGTTGCGCATCTCCTTGTCATGCGCCAAGCCCATGAACTTCCAGGTGGTAACGCTCTCCGGAAGGGTGAACTTGATGGCAACATTTCCCTTGCTATCCGTCTCCAAGGCAGGATAGAAGAAGGCTGTCTCGTTCAAGTTCTCACGAACCTGTACATTATCCAGTTCCTTATTTGCCTTGTCACTTACTCCATTATCAGCACCGCTACCTTCGGTAACATCAGCTATAGTGGCATTCATCATTGGAGCAGGAGCAGCAACTGCAATATCGTTGCGAGCAGCCATCTTATACCTCTTAGACTCCTCTATCACCAAATCATCTTTCTTGATGACAGGTGCAGAAAAGCGAACTGCCTCAACGGTTCTATCAGCAACACTTCCCGTCGAATAAGCGAAATTACTATCCACGTATTGATGGCTGAAGAAAGATTCATCGAAATGATCCACCTCCAGTTCCTTCTCATCATAATACTTGGTAGGATAAGTACCACTCAATCCGAAAGGATAATAATTGAGATTATGCTTCCAATAGCAGTTTGGCATCATTTGATAGAGTCCGAGCGACAAATCCCAACGATGACTGGCAAGATTGTCGAGCGACTTATCATAAAGCACGCTCATCAACTGCGCCTTGGCTGGCTTGCCATCTGGAGTCGTGATGTTCAAGGTCCACTCTTCCTTCTGACCTGGAGTCAAACGGTTGCGGAAAGTTTTCCACTTAATATTCAACTTCTTCTCTGGCAACGGACGGGCGATGCGCAGGGTACGAGTATAGCACTTGCCCTCCTTCACGAAACTATAGTTGATGACGATGCCCGAAGCATATTCTGGCTTATAGGTAAGCGGAAGAGTGACGATGCTGTCACCCAACTCCCAGACACCTTTCTCCAAGAGTTTATTGCCTGCGATCATCGAATAGACGATATGCGCTCCATTCTCCGAAGAGCCCACCTGTACATAGACTGGTT
>DKCU01000159.1 GCA_002451555.1 Candidatus Segatella albertsiae | reverse complement strand
TGAGAGAACTTGGTGATGCCAGTCAAGAACACAAAGCGAAGCATCTTCTCGCAACCTTTCAATGGGCTATAGAAATTACGCATGATGTCACGTAAGGCATCTAACTTGGTGTCTTCATGCACAACGTCAAGCAGAGGGGCATCGTATTCATCGATGAGAACGACTACTTGTTTCCCTGTTTGCTCAAAGATCGTCTGCATCAAGTTCGTGAAACGCACGTTGGGGTCTGGTGAATTGGATTCTATCCCAAATTTTTTCTCGTTATTTTCTATAATGAAAAGAAGGTATCTTTGTAATTGTTCTGTGTCCATGTGCTTGCCAAGACTCATGTCGAAGTGAAGCACAGGATATTCCTTCCATTCTTTCTCGAGTTCCTCGATGGCAAGTCCCTTGAACAAATCCTTCTTGCCCTCGAAATAGCTTTCGAAGGTAGAAACGAGCAGCGACTTGCCGAAGCGGCGTGGGCGGCTCAAGAAGAAATAAGTTCCATCAGTATGAGTCATACGATAGATGTATTCCGTCTTGTCGATATAGAACTTATCTTCCTTGCGGATTCGTTCGAATGTCTGTATGCCTATAGGATATAGTTTTCTTGCCATAATCAGTTGTTTTTGATTTCGTGGGCAAAGTTAAGCAAAATAATCGAATGTGCCAAGGTTTCTATTGTGATTTTTAAGTATCGATAAAAAACTAAGTATTTATTTTGTGTTTTCTCGGAATTGTTTTATCTTTGCACTCGCAAGCAAGATAAGTTGCGTATAAACATATCTAATAGAACTAAGTGCAAAGTGTTAAGACAATGAAGGCATTGAGAAGATATTATGTTTTATTTATACTCCTCGTCCTTGGCGTTGTGGGCATCTATGCCGACATCGTCAATGATGAGGTGTTTCATTTTGTAACCCGTGAGGATGGTCTCTCGGGAGAATCCGTCTCTCGCATCATGCCCGATCACCAAGGACGCATATGGCTCGGTACGAGCGATGGTGTGAGCTTGTATAATGGCAAGCGGATTGTTAGCTTCAAGATGAGTCGTGACGGTACTTATCCCAACTACATCTATGACATTTTCGAGAGCGAAGACCATACCATCTATGTGGCTTCAGGCAAGGGAATCTTTGAGAAGCGAACGGGAGATAGCGAGTTCCGACAGATTATGAAGGAAATTGAAAATGGCGAAGCCATCTTGAAATCCAATGGTATTGTTTATGTGGGTAATCGTGAGGGGTTCCATGTCTTCGATGGTAAAGCGACCAAGTTGATTACCGTGGGTGCCTCCAGGATGGGTGTGGAGAACGGAGTGCGTGACATCAAGGCAGACAAACAAGGTAACATCTGGTTTGTGAGCCGTTATGCTCTCAACTGCTATTACCCGAAGACCGGTAAGTTTCGTTCCTATGTCATCGCTGATAAGATGACGAAGGGGGCGGCTTTGTCGAGGCTCGCCATTGCGCCACAAGGCAAGTTCTTCATCGGAACCAAGAACAATGGCTTGTATGTCTATCAACCGAGTTTAAGAAACGTTCCGCCACATGAGATTAAGGGTGTAGGCAATGTCATCACCTACTTGCAGTTGACCTCCCAAGGCGAGGTGACGGTCAGTACGGATGGTTCAGGCGCCTTTCTGCTTGATGCCAAGACAGAGCGTATCAAGGAGGTATATTGTAGCAAGGCCGACAGGAAGCATCGATTGCCAAGCGATGCTGTCTATTGTTTCGTCAAGGACAAGCATGGAGTCAAGTGGTTCAGCTTTTTCCGTTTCGGTATGTGTTATACGTACTATAGCGCACCCGTTTTTCGTCGTTATCGCTTTGATGGTTTTACGACGGAAGGCTTATCTGTCCGCTCTTTCTATATCGGCAACCAGGTGAAGTTGATTGGCACGAACGATGGTTTGACCTATGTGGATGAGGCGCATCACATCGTCAGGACGATTACTCCCGAACAGATGGATGGAGCGCACATTGTTACCAACATCTTTTATTACAAGGGACAATATTATATAGGTACATACGACGCAGGTGTGCTGATACTGAATCCCCAGACTTTTTTGGTATCAAGAATACCTAACCAACCCTTGCTGTTGACCACCACGGTGTCATCATTTGACATCGGCAAGGATGGTAGGCTCTGGATAGGAACAGGCGAGGGCATCTTTGTGTGGGATGGCGAAGGACACATCACGAGATATACGGAGAATAATTCACGATTATGTGGAGGTGTTACATCCTTGACCTTCGATGTGAAGGGCAATGGGTGGGCATGCTCTCAAGGTGTTTCGCTGTATGTGGCGGCGACGCACACCTTCGAGAATGCCAATTTCCCGAAGGGATTCTTCAATCAAGAGAAGAACATGGGGGCGACTCGTGGGCATGGCGGCATGGTCTATTTCTTGAAGCAACCCTTGCTGTATTACACCAACCCCTCGATGACTCGGTTCGGGCAGATGGATTTGCCGAAGGAACTCTGTGAGGGAACATCATACGGATTCTTGGATGACATGAATGGCTCGTTCTGGTTTGTCACCGACCGTGGACTTTATCGCACGAACTATCAGTTGCAAAACCTCCAGCACTTCGGTTATGGCGAGGGATTGATGTGCCAGTTCGTCAACTCAAATGGAGCGAAGCTGGATGCGCAAGGAAATGTGTGGATAGGAACTTCCAATGGTCTGATGGAAGTGAATCGCAAGGCTTTGGAGTATTGGCAGAGCCATAATCCTTATCGCTTGAATCTCTATGACATCCGTCGTGGGAGTGACTTGCTGAATTTTGCCGAGGAAGAGACTGCCAACGATGAGCGGCGTATCAACCTGTCCTGGAATTTTGTTTCTTCTAAGTTGGCTTTTCGTGTGTTGTTGCAAGATTACGCTCGTCCGTTTGGACGTCTCTACCAATACAAGTTGGATGGCGAGAAGGAATGGCGCAGTGTGAATGATGGAAAGGACGTGGAACTGACGGGTTTGATGCTTGGAGTACATGACTTGAAAATCAGGTTGGCTGGTGCTCCTGGCACAGAACGGGACTATCAGATTACCGTCATGCCATCATGGCTTGCTGTCTTGGAGTTGCTGATACTCATCGCTGCCATCGTCTTGCTTCTGATGTGGCGCAACTATCATAAGCAAACCAAGGTGCTTCTCCAGGAGCGTGACGAGATAGAGGGTGCCTTGATGGAAGTGGAGGAGGAACAGCAAAAGGCGGAGATGGAAAGTGAAGAACGAAGAGTGAAGAGTGAAGAATTCAACGGCGATGCTTCTTCGAATGGTTCGCAAAAGTATGCTCGTGTGAAAATTGACGAACAAGAATTTTCTGATATTGCTTCTCGCATGAAGGCTTATATCGAGGAGAATAGAATCTATGTCAACCCAGAGTTGAAGATGAGCGACCTTGCCGAGGTGTTGGGCTTGTCTTCGAGCAAACTGAGCCAGGTGTTCAGTCTTTATCTCAAGGAGAACTATTATGAGTTTATCAACCGCTATCGACTGGAGGAGTTCAAGCGACTGATAGACGAGGGTGAATATAAGAAATATACCTTGACGGCATTGAGCGAGAAGTGTGGCTTCAAGAAGTCGAGCTTCTTCAGTACCTTCAGACGAGTGGAGGGGATGACTCCTACGGAATACATGAAAAAGGTAAAAAGGTAAAAAGGTAAAAAGGTAAAAGGGCTTTTTAAAGGTAAAAAGGTAAAAGGGTAAAAAGAGTGAGCATAATGTCGAGCTGAGGTGTTGACTCTTGATGATATAAGGCGGAGTTTTGAGTGTATGAACTTACACTTATAACTTCGCCTAAATTAGATAAACTAGATGTGGCGTAAGTGTAAGTGATTGGATGGTAGTGTGTTAAATGGATTGGACTCATAGAAAAACGAGTTGGCGGTACTTCGCCTTCAAAAAGTTGCTTGGTATTGAAAAACCTTATATCTTTGCAACCGTGATTCAGAAACAATCACGGTGAATGACAAACTTAACAAGCAACAATTAAAACCTTTTATAATATGGAACGTGAGTACAATCTTCAGAACCGAGACGTGGTAGCTTCTATCTATGAGAAGTATTATACCGACCTCAAGCAATATCTCGTGAGCTATACGCACGACGTGATGGCTGCCGAAGATATGTTGCAAGACCTCTTCATCAAAGTCATGGCTCTTGACGTGATAGCTGATGAAACAGCCAAGAACTTACTCTTCGTGATGGCGAAGCGCATGATTATCGACGATGCTCGTCATAAGGCTTTCGTGCGTGAGACCGAGAAACAGATGCAGTTCTCCATGAGTAGCATGGACAACAACTCTGTGGTTCGTCGCATCGAGGCTGCCGACATTTTGGCATTGGAGAGCAAGCGATTGGCGGAGATGGCTCCCAAGCGTGCCCATATATATAAGATGTATAAGCATGAGGGATGTTCTGCCGATGAGATAGCCGAGCAATTGAATCTCAGCAAGCGTACGGTGGAGACCCACATCTATCTTTCGACCAAAGAAATGAAGGCATATTTACGTAAGATAATCTAAATATCCGTAAGATAGATGTTCCTGACAATTAAGAAACAAATAATGAGTCCACTTGAAAAAGTGNNACTTTTTCAAGTGGACTCAATAATAAATAATAATACTAAACCTATTATGAAGCAACATTTCATTCAAGTTTGTATGCTTACAGCAGGATTGGCGATGCCTACATTCTCAGCCTCTTTGATGGCAGCTGGCAACCCTAATCCGATCGTGGCACAACAGCAACAGGTGCAAGGTACTGTAGTGGATAAGACGGGTGAACCGCTTATCGGCGTGACAGTGCAAGTGGTAGGACAGCAGGGCGGTACCGTCACAGACATGGATGGTCATTATTCCATCAAGGCGGCAAAGGGTGCACAACTCAAGTTCTCCTACATTGGTTTCACAGAGCAGACTCTGAAAGTAACAGGCAACCAACTCAACGTAACCATGAGCGAGGACAACCAGACTCTTCAGGAGGTGGTAGTCGTAGGTTATGGTGTACAGAAGAAAGAATCCTTGACAGGTGCCGTGACGGTAGTGGATAGCAAGGCATTCGAGGGCAAGGGTGGTTTGGCCTCTCCTTTACAGGCATTGCAAGGTCAGGTGCCTGGTGTCATGATTAGCCGTTCTTCCTCTGCGCCAGGTGATGAGAGTTGGAGTTTGAATCTCCGTGGTTCTTCGTCCATGAACTCTACCGACCCACTTATTGTCATTGATGGCGTGGCAGCCAACAGCGTGAGTGAGATGCGATTGCTCAACCCTGACGATATCGAGAGCATCAACTTCTTGAAGGATGGTTCCGCAGCTATCTATGGTAGCCGTGCCGCAGGTGGTGTTGTTCTCATCACGACCAAGAAGGGAAAGGAAGGCAAGCTTCAGGTCAACTATAGTGGTAGCGCAACCTTGAAGACGGTCGGTTTGATGCCAACACTTTGCACCATCGACCAATGGGCGGATGGTGTGCAACAGGCACTTATCAATGATAATAACACCAGTAATGTGTGGTACACATACGCAGAACTTGCCAAGAAATACAAAGGCGGATATATTGATGTGAAGAAGACAACCAACCCATTTGGTCAGTCTGCTTTCACCGACGTAAGCGATTTTGTTTTTGATGATAGCGTGGATTGGCTCGGTAGTCTCTTTGGCTCTACATGGAGCACCAACCATAGTTTGAGTTTGGCTGGTGGTAACGACAAGAGTGCCTATCGTATTTCTGGTAGTTTTCTCTATGATGGCTCTACTCTCCAATATGGCAAGAACAACAACAAGCGTTATAATATTCGCTGGAACTACAGCAACAAGCTCAATAAGATATTCACCTTGGAAAGCAGCATCGCTTTCAGCCGTCAGGAGCAGGTGGCTCCTACTCAGGTGGGTTCGGCATTGAGCACAAGTGTTCCTATGCCTGGTCTTCCTTTGACCACCATGGATGGAAAGCCATACGCTTGGGGTACATGGGCTTCGCCAGTGGCTAAGGTTTCACAGGGAGGTGACAATAAACTATCCGTTCGTTCACTCAATATCAGCGAGACCTTGAAGGCTCACATCACAGACTGGCTCGATGCCAACGTCAATGTGGGATATAATACCAGCGAGGCTCGTCGCCGCAAAATCCAGAATGCCATCACCTATTATAATTATGTTGGCGACACCAAGGTGTTGGAAGACCCTGTACAGGAGAAATCCTATTATCAGCAGACTTCTGGGCGCACGGACTTCTATAGTATCTCGGGTTTCGTCAATGCTCACAAGACTTTTGCGAAGCTTCATAATACGAGCTTGACCTTGGGTGCTCAGTATGAGTTGACAGACAAGGAATTCTTTGGCGCAAGTTACACGGACATCTTGGAAGGTCTTGATGTCATCAATGGTAATGGTACCTTGACCTTGACAAGTGATGACATTCGCAAGAATAATTATCGTACCGCCATCATGTCATACTTCGGTCGTTTCAATTATGATTTCGATAGCAAGTATCTCTTCGAGTTCAATGGACGTTATGATGGTAGCTCCAAGTTCTTGCCTCAGAACCGTTGGGATTTCTTCTGGGGTGCATCTCTCGGCTGGCGTATCAACCAAGAGAACTTCTTGAAGGACGTGAAGTGGATTAGCAACTTGAAGCTCCGTGCTTCTTATGCAGAGATGGGTTCGCAGAGCGGCATCGACAATTATGATGGTTATCAGTTCTACAACTTGACTACTTTAGGTGGTGCATACGTAGGCAGTGATAAGCTCACCTATATTGCTACCAATGGTAAGTTTGCATCCACCACTCGTCAGTGGGAGCGTATCAAGAACTATAACGTGGCTCTTGACTTCGGTTTCTTCAATGGTGCCTTGACTGGTACGGTGGAAGCCTTCTTGAAGAAGAACGACAACATGCTCGTTGCGGTTTCTTATCCAGCGGTTCTCGGTGATGCCGCTCCAACAGCCAATGTCGGTAAGTTCAAGGACTGGGGATATGAAGGTAGTATCAACTACAATGGCAAGATAGGCGATGTACAATATCACGTAGGTGGCAATATCACCTTCGCCCGCAATGAGTTGACCGATTATGGTGGCACATCTGTCTTGAAGTCGGGTTACACAAGTACTCAGCAGGGTTACTCCTTGAACTCCATCTTCGGTCTTCGCTATGCGGGCAAGATTCAGAACGAGGAGCAGTTGAAGGCTTACGAGGCGAAGTACTATCCTAACAATGGAATCGGAATGCCAAGCAACCTTCGTGTAGGTGACAATATGTACTGCGATGAGAATAAAGATGGCGTACTCGACTATAGAGACTATATCTATCTCGGTAGCGATACCCCAGAAATCTCCTACTCATTCAATGCAGGTGCATCTTGGAAGGGCATCGACTTCAACATCGTGTTCCAAGGTTCAGCCAACCGATTTATCTATCGTGGCATCGACCCATTCACCGTGCCATTCCGTACGCTCTATACCAACACAACGACCAGTGGTATTGGCAATACATGGACTCCTGAGAATCCAAATGCCTATTATAACCCATACACAACGGATAGCAATATCATCGGTTACAACTATCAAGCTAACTCGTTGACGGCACAAGATGGTCGCTACATCCGATTGAAGAACTTGACTGTTGGCTACAACTTCCCTGCATCTCTCTTGAAGAAGATCGGTTTTGTGAATGCAGCCCGCATCTATTTCACAGGCGAGGACCTTTGGGAAAGCACCAAGATTTCCGACGGATGGGATCCTGAGGCAAAGCGTGATGCCAGCGGTGTAGGTCGTTATCCATTCACTCGTAACTTTACATTCGGTCTGAACCTCACATTTTAAGTGAAGAGTGAAGAACGAAGAGTGAAGAATTCTCTTGACTTTTGTGAGACAAGATAATAATGAATCATTTTTAAAGATTATTAGAATGAAAACAAGATATAATTCAATCAAGGTGGCGTGCTTGGGTTTGATGGCGATGGCAATGACCAGTTGCTTGGACTTCTCGCCAGAGGCACAGATGAACGACGATACCGTTTGGTCTTCTGCTACCAACTTCCAGTTGTTCGCCAACCAGTTTTATAGCTATACCCACGATATCCAGAGTGGTGATTCCTATCAGTATGCTGTGAGCGATGGTCCTCATAGTGACACCCGAAGCGACTTGATTGCTGGTGCCAATGCCAACGTGTATAGTCAGGGAACCAATACCGTTCCTCAGTCGGACAACAACTATAAGAACCTCTACAAGCACATCTACTATACCAACTTGTTGTTGAAGAATGCAGCGAATTTTGGTAATCAGAGTGCTATCGCAGTTCCAGTGGCTGAGGCAAAGTTCTTCCGTGCTTATTGCTACTTCGAGTTGGTTCAGCTTTATGGCAACGCCATCCTATTGACAGAGCCTGTGGATATGGATTCTCCTGCGATGAATGCCACACGTGATGATCGTGGCTTGGTCATCGACCAATGTGTGAAGGACTTGCAGGAAGCAGCCGAGGGTTTGCCAGAGACCCCTTCTGAGGCAGGTCGTCTTTGCAAAGATGCTGCCAATGCTTTCTTGTCTCGTGTCGCTCTTTATGAGGGTACATGGCAGAAGTTCCATACCAATGGCTATCAAGCAACCAACAATACAGAGCGTTCTTCTCAGTTGCTCGAAATCGCTAAGACAGCTGCTAAGGCTGTTATTGAAGGTGGACGTTACAAGCTCTTCTACAGCGATAAGTTGGGTACGGAGAGTTATCGCTATATGTTTATCTTGGAAGACGAGAAGTGTAATCCTGCTGGCTTGACCACCAAGGACAATACCGAGTATATCTTGGCTCGTCGCCATAAGAGCACAGATGGTGTGGGCTTGAATATCACCAAGGCATACTGTACCAATGCTGTTTATGTAACACGTAAGTTGGCTAACCTCTATGCTTGTCAGGATGGTCTCCCTATCGAGAAGTCTTCTCAGTTCAAGGGATATGACAAGGCAACCTCTGAGTTTGAGAATCGTGATAATCGTATGCTGACGACCTTGGCTCCAAGAGGTACCAAACTTTGGGACAACACCGCAGACCATTGCCGTACGGCTTGGGATGATACCGACTTGGCACGTGCCAAGGAAGTGGGTGCTTGTGCAAACAGTGGCTACCAAACTCATAAGTGGGCTGTAGAGCGTCAGGTTTCTGATCGATATGAGTGCATGGACTATCCTGTAATCCGTTATGCGGAAGTGCTTCTTAACTTTGCAGAGGCTGTCTATGAGTTGAACGGAAGAATCTCAGACAGCGACCTCGATAAGAGTTTGAACTTGGTGCGTGCTCGTTCCAATCCAAAGATGGTGAAGTTGAGCAACGCCTTGGTTGACAACAATGGCTTGAGCATGAGAGAGGAAATACGCCGTGAACGTACCGTGGAGTTGGCTTTCGAAGGCTATCGTATCGACGACCTCAAGCGTTGGGCAACAGCTCCTATCGAGATGCCGCAAGACCAACTTGGTGTTAAGTGGAAGGGAACTCAGTTTGAGACTCTTTGGACAAACCAGAGCCGTCAGATTAACAGCGAGGGTTGCATCATCCTTTACGACAACCGCAAGTGGGATGATAAACTTTATCTCTACCCATTGCCATCCGACCAATTGCAGTTGAATCCAAACATCGGTCAGAACCCTGGCTGGGAGAAATAATGTTTAGTGTTTAATGAGTAATGTTTAATGTTTAGTTATTCATTCTAAAGAAAAGACAATTATGAAACGTTATAATAAGATATATACCATGATGCTGATGTTGGGCTTGGCTACCGCATCTCTGACATCATGTAGCGATGATGAGACAGGCGGCAACCTTTACTCTGCCGTCATCCCATCCAAGGTCGAGTTCAATCTCGATGAGGCACATCAGCAACTCGTCTATACCGATGTTACGGGAGCTAAATGCTTGCCAATGGTCAAGGGCGAGACTTTGCAGTTGGCTTATACGATGACACCGGAAGATGTAACCTTCAAGGATGTGGTTTGGACGGCGTCCAATGCTGACTTTGCCACCGTATCTGATGAAGGACTTGTCACTGCAGTAAGTGGCGATGGATATTCCATCGTACAGGTCGCTCCAGAGGCACTTCATTCTGGGAGCGGAATCAATGCCAACCTGAAGATTGTCGTATCTAATGAGATGCGTCCTGCCACCGCTATAGAGGTCAATGCATCCAAGGAAGAAGTCTATGCTGGTGATACGCTCCACATGAATGCAACCATCACACCTGACAACTCTACCTACAAAACCGTAAAGTGGAGTGTGGATGGCGATGCGGCTTCCATCGACCCAATGACAGGTGTGTTGACTGCCAAAGAGTCTTCTGCGATTCTCTCAGAGGTAACAGTGAAGGCTACAGCCCTGGATGGTTCCAATGTTTCTGGCGAGAAGACCATCAAGATTCGTCAGATCGTAAATCCAGAGGACATTACCATCGACCAGAAGTATGCTGTGGATAAGGGTTATTATTGCGCCTTGAACGAGAAGACGCTCAACTTGGCTTACACTACAGTTCCAGCCGAGTGTACGACATCTAAGATTACTTGGACATCATCTGATGAGAGCGTAGCTACCGTAGATGCAGGTGTCGTAACCTTCAAGGGATTCGGCGCCGTGACAATCACCGCAACTACTCCTAACGGTAAGAGCAGTAGCATCGACTTGAATATCCCTGCTGGTTTGATACGTGAGACATACCATAATGCCAACCACTTCAGCTTCTACAAGGCATCAGCTTCTGCAGGTCAAACCTGGCATGATGGCTATCTGACCATCACGACAGCTGCCAGCAACGCTACCACACAGCGTGCCGACCTCAAGTGGTATGACCTTCCTGTCACTCTCCACGCAGGCAACTATCCTATCCTTGCAGTGAAGATCGAGGATGCCAAGGACTTGGGCATAGGCGTAAGCAGTCGAAACTTCAACTTCGATGCTGTAGGTAAGAGTGAGAGTGGCAAGGATTTTAAGGCTCTTGGTGGAGGTAACAATAAGTGGAGCAACGAGTTGAAATGTGCTGATGGTAGCCGAGTATTCATCTATGACTTGAGCAAGGTGGCATTTGGCACGGGTGGTATTGCTCCAACCAATGAATCCATTAGTTTCACCATCTTCCAGTTGAAGTATGCTGACATCAAGACGATTGACCATAGCTTCGATTACAAGGTATATTGGATTCAGAGCTTCAAGAGTATCGAGGAGGTACAGAACTATGTAAAGAATGTGGATGGTATCTCTTATGAGGTTATCAAGTAATCTTAGACATCTGAGATTAAGTAAGCAAGAAGAGAAATACGTATTTTGATAAAAATAAGTATTGTAATTATGAACAAGAAAAGTTTTATTATAGCAGGTTTGGCAGCACTCATGTTGCTGCCAACCTCTTGCAGAGAGAATGAGTTTGGTTCGATAGACTTGACCATGCCAGAGACCCCTGTGGATCCAGATGTCACAGCGACATATACTTTCAATCATCCATGTGCCATGTACACGGCTGAAGACTTCGCTCGTGTGAAGGCGGAATTGGATGGCAATACCATTCCAGAGGTAACCCAGGCTTTTGCAGCTTTGAAGAGCAGTCCTTATTCTTCTTTGACTCGTGAGCCAGAACCACAGGAGTTGATTGTTCGTGGTGACCCTAAGGGAACGGGATTGGATAAGGAAAATTATGCGTATGCCATGCGCGATGCAGCTGCCGCTTATCAGACAGCCCTTATCTGGAAACTCTCTGGTGACGAGGCTTATGCCAAGAAGTCCATTCAGATTATGAATGCTTGGGCTGCTAAGTGTAAGAAAATTGCTTCTAATGATGCCAACCAAGTATTGGCTGCTGGTGCCCAAGGTTATACTTTTGCTTGTGCTGCGGAGGTAATGTTGGCATACACAGGATGGGAGTCTGACGATGTTGCTAAGTTTAAGCAGTGGATGCTTGATGTATTTGCTCCTAAGAACAAGAGCTTCTTGGAGCATAAGGATGCCAACACTTGTGCCAAGCACTGCTGGAGTAACTGGGACTTGGTGAATATGTGTTCTTACATGGCCATCGGTATCTTGACAGAGAACAGCGATATGGTCAACTATGTGGTCAACTACTTCTACAAGGGAGAGGGTAATGGTTGCATCAAATACCTTATCAATGGTGACTTGCTGAGTGACCCATTGGGCTCAGGCGAGATGTTGGCGCAAGACCAGGAGAGTGGTCGTGACCAAGGACACGCCCAGATGTCGGCCATGGTGACAGCCAATTTGGCTCAGATGGCTTACTCGCTCTATGAGCAGAACAAACTCAATGCAGATGCGGATGTTGCAAAGCTCGATTTCTTCTCTGCCAACGACAATGCTCTCTTGAAGCTTGGCGAGTATGTGGCTTTAAGCAACCTTCGCAATGGCACTGACAATGCCAATAAGCAAGGCCAGTGGCTCGTTTCTGCTACTAACATGCCATTTAATAAGTTGGAGTATTGTGTCAATTGTACTTGCCGTGATAAGAACCACAGTGCCATTCATACGGTTTTGGCTGATGACAGCGGTCGTGGTAGCGTTCGCCCAGGTTGGGAAATCTACTATAACCATTATGCCAAGGTGAAAGGCTTGACATCGGGCTTCCTCTATGTCAAGCAGATGGCAGACAAGATGCGTCCTGAGTGTGGACCTGGTGATAGTCGATATGGCAGCAACTCAGGAGCCTTCGACCAGTTGGGCTGGAGCACCTTGATGCTCTACCGTTAGAAAAGTGTTTTAATAGCGTTATAATAAGTATCGCTTTTTGATGAGCGATCTTTAGGAAATCCCTCGTTTCGAAATCTTTATAGATTTTGGCGAGGGATTTTTACGTAAAGATGTTTATGTTTCCGTATTGATAGTATAATTATATGATTAATAACTAAAGACGAAGATTATGAAAAGAAATTTACTTCAAGGAATGTTGGGCATGGCTTTAGCCATGGTAGCAGGTCAAGCAATCGCTCAAGACGTGCAGGAGATTGTAGCTGTAAAGAGTGACGTTACTCTAACAACGGATGCTAAGGATGCAGCAAAGCCTACGGAGAAAGCTATCGAGATGTACACTTCTCGTACTGATGGTGAAATCACAAGAGAGTATTTGGGCTTGATGTCGTTCCAAGTGCCAGTAAAGGCTGGATATGCCATTAAGAGTGCCAACTTGAAACTTGTTACTGAACGTGCCAAGGGTACTTTGGCTATCTATGCTTTGGGTGCAGAGGTTTCAGATGCTGATACTTATAATAGTCAAATTGCCAACATCAATGCCGCTCGTGAGAAAGAGCCAATAGCCAAGGTGAGATTGAACGGTACTTCTAATCAGGCGGTAACCGATGCACCTGCTTCTTCTAACTTGGAAGATTGGGTGAACAATATCGACATTACTGACTATGTGAAGTCTGTAGGTGGAAATGTAAATCTTGTATTGTTGAATGCAGCGGAGAGTACAACGACATCTATTAAGGTCTATACGAGTGATGCAACGGATGTCACTAACACCAAGGCAACCCCTAACTTCACATTCAATGGCGATGACTTGCATCCACAATTGACAGTGGTTTATGAAGTTGATGCGGACCAAAAGACAGATGTCTCTTTACCAACAGCCGATACTTGGGTTCGTAAGGATGCTGGTAATAACCAGTATGGTGACAAGACAACTTTAGAGTTGAAATCAAAAGATAATACAGATTTTGTTGGCTTGATGTCGTTCAAGTTCCCAGCTGAGGCTTTGGATAATAATCATGAGATTGCAAGTGCTACCCTCCGCTTGGTGACAGAGCGTCCGAAAGGCTCTCGTACGTTCAGTCTTTATAAGTATGTTGATTTCAACGAGAATACAACATATAACAAAGAAGAGGCAAACTTGGCTACGGCAAGAACGGAGACAAACCTGATAGGTATTTATTCCGCAAAGGGGCAGGGCAACAAATCATTCCCTAACGATGCTGTGTCTGATGATTTTAAGACTGTAGATGCATGGACGAACTATATTGACTTGACGAGCTTTGTGAAAGACCTTGATACCAATTCGTTTGCAGTGCTTATCGAACATACTAATTCTGCCGATCAGTTGATGTTTTATACCAAGGAGACTGGTGACGTGACAAACAAGCAGGATGCTTCTCTCGTGTTTAAGAAGGAAGACTTGGTTCCTCAATTGACTGTTGTTTATACCAAGAAGGGGACTTCTGGTGTGGAGAATATTGTTGTAAATGTTCCTGCCAATGGTGATGGTAATGTTTATAACCTACAGGGTATCCGTATGAATCCTACTAACTTGCCAGCTGGCATCTATATCAAGAACGGCAAGAAGTTCGTTGTAAAATAGGAAGTTTCCAAAAGACATTCAAATGGTGTTTAAATGATATTCTAAGGATAAGAATATGATAAAGATTAGTGGAAAATATATTCAATTAGGAGGGATGGCATTGGCTCTTTGGGCTGCCATCCCTTCTTTTTCGCAGGAGGTAGTCGAAGTGCTTTCTCCTATTTGCGATGTGACTCTGACAAGTGACAAGCCAGACCAGACCTTCCCCCATGAAAAAGCGATGGAAATGTACACGGAAAGAACACAGGCCAAGTATGCCTTTCCTCATCCTTGTGCCATGTATTCTGCTGATGATTTCAAACGTGTGAAGACAAGCTTGGACGATGGTACAGCACCTGACAAAGTGAAGCAAGAGTTTGAAGCTTTGAAAAAGAACTCTTATTCTTCGCTAACCCGAAGTGCTTCACCACAAGAGTTGATCGTGCGTGGTGATCCTACAGGGACAGGCATCGACAAGGAAAACTACACGTATGCCATGCGTGATGCTGCTGCAGCCTATCAAACGGCCATTCTTTGGAAATTGACAGGAGATGAGGCTTATGCCAAAAAATCTATTGAGATTCTTAATGCTTGGGCAACTACCTGTAAGAAAATCACATCGAATGACTCTAATCAGATGTTAGCGGCAGGCTGCCAGGGCTATACTTTCGCTTGTGCGGCGGAAATCATGTTGACGTATGAGGGATGGTCGAAGACGGATGTGGCTGCTTATAAGCAATGGATGCTTGATGTCTTTGCACCGAAGAATCTTAGTTTCTTAAAACATGGTGCTACCAATGTCTGTGACTTGCATTATTGGAGCAACTGGGATTTGGTGAACATGGCTTCTTATATGGCGATAGGAATCTTGACAGAGGATTGTGACATGGTGGATTATGTGGTCGATTATTTCTATGATGGGGTAGGGAATGGTTGTATCAAGAACTTCATTCAAGGAACTTTCGATGACCCTCTTGGTTCTGGTGAGCAAATTTGTCAGGCACAAGAGAGTGGACGCGACCAAGGACATGCGGAAATGTCGGCAATGGTATTGGCGAATTTAGCTCAGATGGCTTATACGTTTTATACAGCCAATCCGTCTTATGGTAAGATTGATTTTTTCTCTGCCAATGATAATGCGCTCTTGAAGCTTGGTGAGTATGTCGCTCTCTGCAATCTACGTGATGGTACGGACAATGGAAACAAGGAGGGAAATTGGATTGTAGATACGGATCAAGTTCCTTTCAATACTTATTATTATTGTAAGGGTTGCTCTTGTGCGAACAAAAGCCATGGGGCTACCCATACCAAGGTGGCTAATGACAGTGGTCGTGGCGGTGCTCGCCCAGGTTGGGAAATTTTCTATAATCATTATGCCAAAGTAAAAGGTCTGGCTTCAGGCTTTAAATATGTGAAGCAGATGGCAGACAAGATGCGTCCGGAATGTGGACCTGGAGACAGTCGTTATGGTAATAACTCTGGAGCTTTCGACCAGTTAGGGTGGAGTACACTGATGCTCTATCGTTAGAATGTACTTCTAATTGCATTTGTGTATATCATAAAACAGACGTACGTCCGATGGATAAGGGATGTACGTCTGTTTTATGATAAGTTTGTATTATTCTATCACCCAGTCCAAGGTGCTTATTTCTTTCGTAATCGTATAGTTGATGCCAACTTTCACCACAGGCTTGTCTTGCAATGCAAAGGCATCGGCATAATGTTTGGCGTTGATTTGGTCAAGTGCCTCTTGTGCCGTCTTATTAAACTTCAGCTCCATGACATAGATGGTGTCTTGTGTCTCCATCGTGATGTCTGTCCTGCCTTTGGTTGTACGTTGCTCCACGAGGATGCGGAAGTTGGTGAGCAAGGCAAAGATAATGTACATCATCTGCTGGTAGTGCCCCTCGTAATTGGTGTTGTCGCAGTATGGCACAGTCTCCAAGAAGGTCTTGAGCATTTGCAGGGCTTCGTCAATATTTCCTTGCTTGATAATCTTCGACATCTTGGCGATGGTCGTGTTTCCCATTGCAGACTGGTAATTCAAGTAATGGGGAAGAAGGCTTCTGAACAAGCCGATGCGGATTTCCTTGTTAGGGAGTGCCAAGGTGTAAAGCTCCGTTTCATCGTCATAGTCCTTGATGGTGATGTAGCCACTCTGGTAGAGCAATGGCATGATGGTGGTCATGGTTTCGGTGGCAGCATCGAAATCGTCCTTTCCTGCCTCCATATTCTCGCCTAAGTTGATTGGAGTAAAGGTATATTTGCGCATCATATTGATTAAGTAGGTCGGAGTGCCGGAGCCAAACCAATAGGCATCCATCTTTTGTTTAGCAAAGCAGGTGAGCAAACTGAATGGGTTGAATACATCAGGTGACGGCCATGCGAAATGATAACCATCATAGTTCAGTTTGAGCCTATTGATAGTTTCTTCATGAGATAAGCCTAATTTCTCAGCAAGTTCATTTATGTCATCATCCATTTGCGTTATAAGTTCCTGCTTTGTTATGCCACAGATCCCAGCGTATGGTGCATCCATACTAATATTAGTGATGTTGTTCAGTTCGCTGAAAATGCTCAGTTGGGAGAACTTGGTGATACCCGTCAAGAACACGAAGCGAAGCATCTTCTCGCAATCCTTGAGTGGGCTATAGAAGTTTCTCATGACATTGCGCAAGATGTCGAGGCTTGTTTCCTCATGTACAACATCGAGGAGTGGAGCATCATATTCGTCGATGAGAATCACAACTTGCTTGCCAGTTTCTTTGTTGACGGTTTTGATGAGGTTTAGCATACGAACGTTAGGGTCTGGTGAGTCACAAACAACCCCAAACTTCTCTTCATTGTCTTTTAATATATAGAGAAGATAACGTTCCAATTGCTCTTTCTCCATGTGTTTTCCTCCAGCCAAGCTAAAATGAAGCACAGGATATTCTTTCCATTCTTTCTCCAAGTTTTCGATGGCAAGTCCTTTAAATAGATCTTTCTTGCCTTCGAAATAGCTCTCGAAGGTAGAAACGAGTAGTGACTTGCCAAAACGGCGTGGGCGGCTTAAGAAGAAATAGGTACCATCGGTATGCGTCATACGATATACATATTCCGTCTTATCTACATAGAACTTATCTTCTTTTCGGATACGTTCAAAGGTTTGAATGCCTATAGGATATAATTTTCTTGCCATAATCTCTTGCTTTACGTAATGCGTGGGCAAAGATAAGCATTTTTCTTGGATGTTGCAAGTGATTGATGCAATATTTAATGTGCTATGTCGTTTCTTCTAATATAAATACTTGTGAATATGAAGAAGAAAATCATAACTATCGTGATGTTGTTGCTCTCTACTGTGGGAGCGGTGGCACAAGGTACAGAAGAAAGCCCTGTGGGGAAGTTCTCTGTGATTCCTCGCATCGGTGTGGTGCTCTCTAATTGGAGCAACAATAAAGTTTATATAGCGGAAGATAACTCTGATGCGATTAAATCCAAGTATCAGGCTGGATTCTTGGGCGGTGTCGATGTGGAATACCGTGCCACCGAACAGGTCGGTGTCTCTTTGGGAGCTTATTACGCCAAGCAAGGTTTCAAATGGCCGAGTATGCAAACGGAATCCAAGAAAGATGGGCAGACGGTCTTGTCGGGCACGAATAACCAGCATGTCGATTTGAACTATATCCAGGTACCATTGTTGGTGAAAGCTTATGTCACACGTCAATTCTGCATGATGGTGGGAGTACAAGCTGGTTTCCTTTGTGGTGACGGAAAATTTAAAGGAGAGGCATCGGAAGTGAGAATCGACAAAGATGGTAACTCTACTTATAATGAAAAAGAACCTATTAATGAATCTTGGCCTGCCAAGAAGGTAGATATATCTATCCCAATAGGTGCGTCATACGAGTACCAGAATGTTATCTTGGATGCTCGTTATAACTTGGGATTGAGTAAGGTGGATAAGGTGGCTAATATGCCGAGCCAGTCGAAGACGAATGCCTTCACGATTTCTGTGGGCTATCGTTTCACGCTCTAAAAAAGTCTATCGTTTCACGCTCTAAGAAAGAGGTGCTTTTATCGGTAGAGTGTTCTCTTAAATAGATTTTATGGAATATGAAATAAGTATTCTTCCGGTTTGAATCGTATTGATAATAAACAATGACGATGAAAATAGGAAGAATACTTTTTTTTGTGTCCGCCCTTGCCATGGCGCAAGTGGGAATGGCACATCGGATGCCTGTTCCTCAGGCTCAGAAAACAGATAGTAACTTATCACTCGATGTGGATAAGCAGTTGCAATATTGTCACAAACAGGTTGGACGTGCTTTGGCAGAGTTGAGACAGAAGGATGGAAGCTATGACTTCACGATGGAGCCTCGCAATATCCTGAAGGGTGACAAGCAAAAGGGTTGGAACTGTCGTAAGGCTACACCCGAAGAGTGGTGTGATGGATTCTGGCCTGGCATTCTCTGGATGGACTATCAGGACTTCGGTGATAATGACGTTAGAACGGCGGCAGAAGGTTATACGAATGCCCTTCGAAGCATCGCCTATCGCCCATGCTACGACCATGACATAGGTTTCTTGATGTTCTGCTCATACGGCAAGGGCTATGAGGTGAACCATTCGCAAGACTACAAGAATGTCATCTTGGCTTCGGCGGATTCGCTTGCCACGCTCTTCAATCCTATCGTGGGTACGATATTGAGTTGGCCGCGAGAGGTGAAGCCGCGCAACTGGCCCCACAATACCATCATGGACAATATGATGAACCTCGACATGATGTTTTGGGCTGCGAAGAACGGTGGTAACAAACTCTTGTATGATTTGGCGGTGACCCATGCCAAGACCACAATGAAAAATCATTTCCGTCCTGACGGTAGCTGTTATCATGTGGCAGTGTATGACACTATCAATGGCGACCTCATCAAGGGAGTGACCCACCAAGGCTATGCCGACAACTCGATGTGGGCTCGTGGACAGAGTTGGGCTATCTATGGCTATACGATGGTTTATCGCTATACGCACAACAAGGTGTTCCTTGATTTCGCCCAGAAGGTGACGGACATTTACATCAAACGATTGAAAGAGACGAGCGATGACCTCGTTCCACTTTGGGACATGGATGACCCACGTGGTGTGAAGGGCGGTGCACCTAAGGATGCGAGTGCTGCTTGTGTGGTCGCTGATGCCTTGCTCGAACTACAGCAGTATGTAGGTGGCGAAAAAGGTGAGGAATATAAGAATTTCGCCTTGCAGACATTGGCTCAGTTGAGCACCGACAAGTATCAGAGTGGCAAGAAGAACGTGGCTTTCCTCATGCACAGTACGGGACACCATCCAGCAGGAAGCGAGATAGATGCCAGTATCATCTATGCCGACTACTATTACTTGGAGGCATTGCAGAGGGCAAAGGCATTGCTGAAGTAACTGTGTAAGAAATATGGCAAATTGTTTGTTTAATAAGATATTTCATGTAGAATTTAGGTTTTAGTTTATAGGTTTAGGTTTTAGGTTAATAATTAGGTTTATATTTTAGTATGTAGGTTAGTTAGGTTAATAGTCAATATCTGCGAAAACTTCCATTTCACAAGAAAAGGTGGGGCAGAAACTCTGTCGAATGAGTATTCTCGCCCCACCTTCTATTTCGTAACCCTAAACCAGTCTGCGTCAATCCATCCTCGATTGCCCTTGGTGTTAGCTCTTTCGCTCACAAATCCCATCTTGGCTCCAATCCATTTGCCCTGTCGCATGGTGAAGAGGTCGCCTGCATCCTTGAATTTCTTGCCATCCATGCTATAAGCAAATTGACATTTGCCGTCCTTTACCTTCATCTGGAGATAAATGTCGAGATAGAGGGCAGGGGAGTAAGGAATCGTATCCTTCTCCGTGGGCTTGAAGGTAGCGAGTGTTTTCTGGGTCTCGATGCCACCGGTGTCTGCTCCTTTGCAATAGAGCTGTTGGAGCAAGAACTCATCGCCCATGCGGCGAACTACCAATGCCTGGTAGTTCATGCCCATCATGATGATGCCACCATATTGGTCATTCTCTTTGGAGGCAAAGCGAATCTTTGCAGTAGCCTTGAAGTCTTTGGCAGGAGTCTTCTGGAGTAGAAGATTGCCAGCTTCCCAGAGACTTTTGAAGTTTTCTAGAGTCGATGGGGTTTCGTCTTTTTGCTTTTTTAGAGTTCCTTCTTTTGGGTATTTGAGGTCTGCGGTATAGAGACGAAGGCATCCATTATTGGTAGGCATACCCCAAAGTTGATTGTAGTTGGCGTGCCATTGCCACTGTAAGCCAAGTTCGGTGCTGTTGAACTCGTCTGATTCCTGTGGATTTACCTTGGTCTTGGAGTTGGACTTAGGCATTCGGTAGGTCAGGTAAGGTTCTCCGCATCCGTCGCCATCTTTGTCGTTGCCCATCACAGGCCATCCTGTCTTCCAATTTACAGGCTGGAGGAAGATGACACGTCCGTAGGCATATTTGTCATTGAAGTGCAAGAACCAATCTTCACCTTGTGAGGTATGTACCCATGCTCCTTGGTGAGGACCGTTGACTTGGGTCTTGCCTTGCGCCATGACGACCTTAGCTTCGTAAGGTCCATATACGTTCTTGCTTCGCATGGCGAGTTGCCAACCATGCTGCACGCCACCAGCAGGACACATAATCCAGTAGTAGCCATCACGTTTGTAGAACTTAGGTCCTTCCGTGGTGTGGTTCTTCTGTCCGCCGTCGAAGACGATGCGAGGTTTTCCTATCACTTTCGTTCCATCGGCAGATAGTTCACGTACAGTCAATACGGAGTTGAATCCAGCTCGACTTCCTGCCCAGCCATTCACAAGATAGCATCTGCCGTCCTCGTCCCACAGAGGGCAAGTGTCTATCATTCCCTTTCCTGCCAATACGCAGATGGGTTTCTCCCATTCTCCTCTTGGGTCTTTGGTCTTGACCATGAAAACGCCGTGGTCAGGGTCTCCCCAATAGATATAGAACTCGCCATTGTGATATCGGATAGCTGGTGCCCAAACTCCCTTACCATGCTGAGGCTTGTCGAAGAGCTCTTTTGGTTCTTGCTCTTGCAGAGCATGACCGATGATTTCCCAGTTCACCAAGTCTTTGGAGTGGAGGATAGGAAGACCAGGGATGCAGTTGAAAGAACTTGCCGTGAGGTAATAGTCATCGCCTACGGCTATGACGTCAGGGTCGCTGTAGTCTGCGTAGAGTACAGGGTTTGTATAAGTGCCGTTGCCATTGTCAGGGTTCCAAACCTGCGAGTGATATTGGGCATGGAGCGACAGCGGCATGGATAAGATGATGCTCGAAAAAAGCAAAGAGGATAATGTTTTGTTCATATTCTTTGAGATATTATGCTTCTATAAATAGGATAGTTCTTGATGATATATGCGGAACATACCTTATTATATATACGTATCAAAGAGTGTGTTTACTTATTCTTTGTTTGATGCTCTTTGTGGAGAGTATCAAAATAATATGGGCTGCCAAGACATCCTTGGCAGCCCCATTACGTTAGTATGTTATGAAAAATTTGAGAGAATTGAAACTTCACAGTTTCGTAATTGTTTTACTAAACATGATTTTATTTTATATAGAGAAAGCATAGAAATAACTACTTCAATATCGTGGGGGAAGCTTGTTCCACGGTCATCTTGTCGATGCTGGTATGTTGCATGGAATCCACAGTGGTGGAATCGCCTCCCAATGCAACGGAAGCACCTTTTGTTGTCTTGATGACTCCCACGTTTTCAACATTCTGTACATCGTCTTGGAAAGGAACTTGGATTGCATTGCCCAAGGTCAAGAAGATAGCTACGATGGCGGCAGCCTTGAACAATGGTTTGAGTCGTTCTGTCAATGATACGACCTTCGCCTTGTTTGGCTCCTTGGTGTATTCATCTTCTATCAAAGCCATCATTTTCTGGTCGAAGTCCTCACCTAAGGTCTCATTCTTAGCCTCGCTCAACTCGTAAGTGAAGAGCGACTTGTAAGGCTTCAGCTCGGCAGGAAGTTCATCCTGGCTGAAGAATGTGCGGAGGATTTCCTCTTCTTCCAAAGAGGTCTCGCACTTCCAGTAGCGTTCCAAAAGTTGGTTGATGTACTTATAATCCATATCTGTCGAATTGTTGAAATCTTTGTTTGACCGTTTGACGAGCCCTGAAGATATTTACTTTTACTTGTTCCTCTGTGATACTGAGAATTTCAGCTATCTCCTTGTATGCCTTTCCTTCGATGTCTCGAAGTTGCAAGCAGGAGCGTTGCTTCTCAGGTAGCTCGTTGATGATTTTCCTCACGATGTCCAGTTTGTCCTTTTGAATCATTCGCTCGGATGGAGTGGATGAGCTTTCGTCTAGTCTTTCTACCTTTTGCTCTTCCAAGGAATCATTTTGATTGTCCATCTTCTTGATGCGGTCGAGCGAGAGGTTGCGAGCGATGGTAAGGCTGTAGGCCTCGATGGAGTCTAATTCCTGCCATTTGTCGCGGGCATTCCAAACTTTTATCAGTGTGTCCTGCACGACATCCTCTGCTTCCTCCCGGTTGAGAGTAATGCGCAGTGCCAATCTGAAGAGCTTGTTCTTCAGTGGCAAAACATCGTTTCGGAAACTGATTTCTTTCATCCCTCTATAATCAATGACGACTCACTTGTAAGAAAGTTACAA
>DKCU01000161.1:9360-14462 GCA_002451555.1 Candidatus Segatella albertsiae | reverse complement strand
ATATCGCAGGGGCATGAGATTTATCGGGACTACCATCATCTATTCCTATCTCCAGGCCATCGGCATCATCTTCTCGCATGAGGATGATTGCTTCCTTGCTCATAAACAATGAAAACAATGTAGACTTCATAAAAATACAAGGTAAAAGTTTATTTTATCATACTTTTGTGCTTGTTTATCAAATATTTTATATATCTTTGCAGCCAAAAGTATAATATATCAAACTATGGACATTAAGGAAGTCATGAAAACCCAACGTAAGAAGTTGGGTATTACGCAGCAAGACCTTGCGGAAATGGCAGAGATCAGTCCCTCTACCATCAAGCAGATAGAGGTGGGCAACGCCAACCCTTCACTATCCACCATTGAAAGAATCATGGAAGTGTTGGGCATGGAGATTAGATATGAAGTTCGTCAAACCATTTAAAAGTAATAAGTATGAGAAAGGCAGAGGTATATTGTCATGACATCAAGGCTGGCATCATCACAGAGGAAGTTCCAGGAAGGAACTATACCTTTGTGTATGATTCTAGTTACTTGGCAGACTCGGCTCACGAACCTATTTCACTCACGATGCCACTTAGGAAGGAAGCATACAAGTCTCCTGTGCTGTTTCCCTTCTTCACCAACATGCTACCTGAGGGGACGAACAGGAAGGTGGTATGCAGAAGCCATCGATTAGATGAAAAGGACTTCTTTGGTCTGTTGCTCAAGATAGCAACAGTGGATACCATAGGAGCCGTAACCGTTAAGGAAATTGCAGGATGAAAGGAGACAAGGTTCAAAGGCAAAAAAAAGTTACCTTTCGCATGAAGCCTGACACCTATTATATATGGTGTGGCGGCTCCTGCAATTATGCGAGCAAGAGACGTGAGAGCGGAGGGGCTTACATCATGAAGAAAGAAGGGATGCCTGCCGAAACTTATGTCATCTCAGACATAGAGACCACGGAGTTTCGCATGATTCTTCAGGTGATGATTCATGCCATGGAGGTGATTACTGAGGATTCTGATATTGTATTCCTCACCAATGTGGCGTACATCCAAAACTTTGACACTACACCGTCGGACAAGTCTGCCAACGCTGACCTTATCAAACAGTGCATCGCTCTGAAATCGAGGCATAGGCAAGTAAGCGTGAAGGTAGTGAGCTATCACAAGTATCCTCAGTTGCCACGAACTCATGAGTTGGCGCATCAGGCAATGAAGAAAATCATGGAGAAAAGGAAATCATGAAGCAAGAGATTATAGACCGTATCAACCAGTTGGCAAGACAAGGCGATGACTTCTTGTTTGTCATCAATTATCTTGGCACCGAGGCGTATATCCAGAAACTGTCCGAGGTGAATCCAGATGAGTGCCTCTATGATTTAGAGGGAATATCCAATGCTAAAACCCTTCATTACCAACCAACAAAGCTGGAAAAATGGCAGGTGTTTCCTTCTTCGTTCAATGAATACAAGAAGAGTTTTGAGCATGTAAAGGACAACATTCTGGCAGGTAACAGCTATCTGACCAATCTCACTTGCCAAGTGAAGGTGGAATGTAACCTATCGCTGAGGGATATTTTCCTGCAAGCCAAGGGAAAATATAGGTTGTTGCTTCAAGACACGAAAGCTCATCATGAAAGCTTCGTGTGCTTCTCGCCTGAGACCTTCATCAAGATAAGGGATGGAAGAATCTATTCCTATCCCATGAAAGGAACCATCGACGCAGCGATTCCAAATGCCAAGCAAGTTTTGATGGAGGACAAGAAGGAGGCTGCCGAACATGCCACCATCGTTGACTTGATACGCAATGACCTGAGCCGAGTGGCCACGGAGGTAAGGGTTGACAGGTATAGATACTTGGATATATTGCAGACCAACAAGGGAGACATCCTACAGACCAGTTCGGAAATCTGCGGCAAACTGGCAGACGACTATCAGATGCACATCGGCGAAATCCTCGACGCTCAGTTGCCTGCCGGCTCCATCACTGGTGCTCCCAAGGACAAGACTCTGAAAATCATATCCGAGGCTGAGACTTACCAACGAGGATTCTACACGGGCATCATGGGATTATACCAAGGTGGAGAACTAAACTCTGCCGTCATGATTCGGTTCTTGGAGAATAACGAGAATGGAAGTTTTTTCAAGGCTGGCGGTGGCATCACCTCCAAAAGCGATTGCCGAAAGGAATACGAGGAGGTTATACAGAAGATATATCTGCCTTTCACATAAGATGATGCATCTTCCACTTAGTACCTCAAACAAATAAAATCACAAGGTTATGGAACAAAAGTTTGTAGAAACTATCAAGATAAAAGATGGCAAGGTCATGGGACTTCCCTACCATCAAGCAAGGATGGAAAGAACGATTCATCATTTCTTTCCTCAAGTCACAGAAGAAACCATGCCGTCATTGGCTGTGCTTCTTGCCCCGAAGGATGACATGGCATTCTACAAGGCAAGGGTGGTATATGGAGCAAAAGGCGTGGAATCCATCGAGTACGCCCCCTACTCCATGCGAGAGATTCGTTCCCTGCAAGTGGTAGCGTGCGATGACATCGACTATACATACAAGAGTTGTGATCGCACGGCGCTCAACAACTTGGTTGCTCGAAAAGGAAACTCTGATGAAATCATCATCGTCAAGAACGGACTCGTAACAGATACTTCCTTCACCAACATCGCCATCTTTGACGGCAAGAGTTGGCTTACCCCTAAGCATCCTCTGTTGAAAGGAACCAAGCGGGCAGCTCTCTTGGAACAAGGAATGATACAGGAGGCTGACATCACCATGGCAGACTTGAAAGCAGCAGAGAAAGTGTGTCTCTTCAATGCCATGATTGAATTTGGAGAGCGTGTGCTAAATGCTAGTGATATACATGAGTCATTTTGACTAAAATTACGTAGTAAAAAAATGAAGAAGAGACAAGAAATATGTTTGATGGCATTTGCCATAGTAGCTGTAGCCATTACTGGTTGCTCGCAAAATAAAGAGAACAAACAAGATAACAAGGCGGATGCAACAGTCGCCCAGATAAATAATGCTCAGCAAGTGGACAAGAATGCATCGTCACTTGATGCCAAATCTGTTGAAGGCAAGGTGAATGATCTCACCACCTCCGTTTTCAAGAAGAAAGTGATGGATTACGAAAAGCATCCCGATGAGTGGGTGTTCGAGGGAAACCGTCCTGCCATCATAGACTTCTATGCCACTTGGTGCCGCCCTTGCAAAATGACAGCACCTGTAGTGGAGGAACTCGCAAAGGACTACCAAGGCAAGATTGACTTCTACAAGGTTGACATTGACAAGGAGCAGGAGTTGGCAACAATCTTTGGCATCCAAAGCATCCCTACCTTCCTGTTCATTCCTGTCAAAGGCCAACCTACCGCACAAATGGGTGCTATGCAGAAGGAAGATTTCGAGAAAATCATCAAGCAGGTATTACTCAAATAAAGGAAAAGGAAATACGTACCATAAATAGTAGTATTTCCTTTTCCCATAGATAGCTTACTATAGCTTCAAGTCGAGCCAGTCATCAAACCCAACATTCTGAATTCTATGATAGAATCATCCGCATCAGTTCCTCATTTGCCCTGTTGTTAATGTCCGCATCATACTGTTCCTCAAAATAGTCGAGCGTGGCAGAGCATTCGCCTGTAATGTCAACGCCCACCACCTTCTCATGGGCAAAGATGATTCTGAGAACAGCCTGCAGCTGAAGCAGACTCATGTCGCCTTGGCTCCAGTCAGTAACGGCATCTTGCTGCCGCAGCACATCCTTGTCGATGGAGATATACACAGGCTCACGGATAATCCCTCCCATCTTGGAAGGCCAAGCCTGATGGTGGTCGATGGTAGCTTGACCATAGAAGATGACCCGATTTCTCAAATCTTCTGGAATCTGGGAGATGAGCTTATCGGAGGCACCCACCACTATGATGTGCTTGACAAAGGGATTCTTTCGCAGCACATCGCTCACCCACCCTCCACATGACACCACACCAGCCCACTGTGGCTGCTGCATATCGGGATGATGGTCAAAAACAATGAGCGTGAAAGGTTCCTGAAGCCTTGACACCCAATATTCCGTGAGATAATGGAAGTCGCCGGAGTCGATGAAGTGGATGGCCTTGACGGGATAAGATGCCAGACGGCGATGAATCTCACTCCTACCCTCCTCGTCACAATAGCAATCCACTCCATTCATATCGCGGCAATCCACATGCACGATACCATGACGTTGGGCGAAAGGCTCATAATCATATACACCAGTAAAGTTGAGCAAGACTACGGGAAGCTTCATGTCGCATATTCTTTTTAAGGAAACCTTTCTATTTCTCAAACTGGAATTGTTCAAGCTTCAATCCATGCTTGGTCAAAGCCTCTATCTGAGGTACCAAGGTGGTAAAGTGGGCAGACTCCATGTGAGCCTTCAACACCTTTGCATTCTGCCAGGTCTCACATATCATCATCACACCATCACGAGTGCCGCTTTGGAAATAGTCGTAGGCTACGTTGCCCTCGTCATCCAATGACTTTTCCACCAATTCCTGGCAAAGGGCATTGAGTTGCTCCATGTCCACTCCTTCTTTCACTTCAAAAAATACATTCAGTCTAATCATGTCTTTGCTATTTTATATTTTTATACTTTACATTACTACAGGTACAAAAGTACTGAATAATATTGAAAGTCATTCATTTTTTAACTGATTTTTTTATATATTTTGCCCCATATTAGGAAATGGTCAGTTACCATGCCTCCAGCTTGTCGGCTATCTCTGGCATCATCTCCTTCTTGAACACAGGATTCTTGCCTTCCTTCTTCTGCTTGCGATAATCCTGGAGCAAGAAGACGGCCTGGCGAGAGAGCATCACGATGGCCACGAGGTTGCAGAGCGTAAGCAACGCCATGGTAATATCAGCCATACTCCAGGCGAAGTCGAGCGACACAACGGCTCCTATCATGACCATCGCCGCCACTGCCAAGCGATAGATGCAGACTCCCCATTTGGAATCCTTGATATATCTCACATTGGTCTCACCATAATAGTAGTTGCCGATGATGCTACTGAAGGCAAAGAGCCAGATCATCACCGCCACGAAGGGATTGCC
>DKCU01000161.1:3549-9255 GCA_002451555.1 Candidatus Segatella albertsiae | reverse complement strand
ACATCCACACCGCTCACAAGGATGATGAAAGCAGTACAAGAACATACCACCAAGGTATCGGTGAACACTCCCAATGCCTGTATCAAGCCTTGTTTTACAGGATGAGACACAGTAGCCACGGCTGCCGCATTAGGCGCACTACCCTCGCCTGCCTCATTGCTGAACAAGCCTCGCTTGATGCCCTGTATCACGGTTACACCGAGCATGCCACCTGCCGCCTGGTTGAAACCAAAAGCATTCTCCAAGATGGTAAGCACGACCTTTGGCAAGAGGGTGACATTCCAAAGCACCACACCAATGGCAATAAGAAGATAAATGACTGCCATCACGGGAACCACCGTGGAAGAGAACTTCGCCACGCGATGAATGCCACCGAAGATGATGAGAAGTGTCAACGCCGTAAGGATGATTCCCATGGTGGCAGGCTCGAAGCCGAAAGCCTTCTGCCAAGCCGCACAGATGGTATTGCTCTGCACGGAATTATAGGCGAAGCCAAAGGTAACAATCATCAGCACGGCGAAGAGGATGCCCATCCATCCCTTGCCCAGACCATATTTCATATAGTAGGCAGGACCGCCATAGAAGGAGGTCTTGCCTCTGCGCTTGTAAAGTTGTGCCAGGGTTGACTCGATGAAAGCGGAAGCCGAGCCCAGCAGGGCGAGCATCCACATCCAGAAAACGGCTCCAGGGCCTCCGATGCTGATGGCGGTCGCCACACCAGCCAAGTTGCCGGTACCGATTCTGCTGGCCAAGGCCACCACAAAGGCTTGGAAGGAGGAAATGTGCTGCATCTTTCCATCCACCTTCAGTTCTTCGGAGAGCTCATCCGGACCTATCTCTTCAGGTTGTACCTTGTCGGGATGAAGCAATAGTCGCACCATCTCCCTGATGAGACGGAACTGCACGAAGCGGGTGCGCCAAGTGAAGAAGAGCGCACAACATATCAACACTGTGATAATGATATAGGACCAAAGGAAGTCGCTAATCTGAACTGATATATTTTGTAATGTATCCATTGTTGTCTTTGTATATAGATATTTCAAAAAGTTTAGAATCTAAAGCCGAAGAACATTCTCAGTCGCCATTTGTTTCGCATGAGCTGGAGATGTTCCTCGCTGCCTGCCACTGAGAAATTATAAACAGCCGTGACACCGGCAAACTTGTTGCGCCACGAGTAGATGGCGGCACCTCTGCCTGTAACAATGGCTGAGGGAAAATGATACTTCATGCTTGTTCGGGTGGTGAGAGTTTCTACTTGTCCCTCCTCATCGGTGTTTTCGCTCCCAACCTTGGTGTAGTCGTGAGAATAGACCGTGAGGGTCGGAAGTGCGGAGAGATGGAAAAGCAGATGCTTGCCCACCACCAGGTTGTAACCATAGCCGCCTCCGATGGCAAACTCATTGAGGCGAATGGTCATCGGCTTCAGGGATGGATGCTCCTCATCGGCGCCCACCACCGTCTTGGAACCATCGAAGCTCGCTCCCACCATCCAACTTCCAGCGCTCCGCTTCTGGATGTAGCTCTGGCTGAAAGCCGCAGGAAAGGAGAACTTGCGAGAGTTGAAAGCATAGTAGAAATTGAGGTTGAGTGCCTTCTGTGAAATCAGTCCCTTGGGAATGTCCACCCGCTCATTGCCCACGTCCGTATGACCATGATAAGTCTTGGAGGAGAGATACACCACGTCGAATCCATAGCGGTTGCTATAGGAATTGAGGTTGAACTCATAGTCTCGGTTCTTGCCGGCCAGCTTGGCTGGGTTCACGGCGAGTCCAAGTCCGATGCCTCGATAGGCCACAGCCATGCTGAGCGTACCTCGAAAGTCGGCCATCACCTTGGTCTTGTTGGATATACCATCTTCCTTGGTCTTGGTCTGAATATCCGCCCCAGACAGGTTGCCACGAAGTTTGACGGTCCATCTTGCCTGTGGACGGGCTATATAAGCCGTGTCAAAAGACTTCTTGTTATATCTTGCCGCCAAGAGGGAGTCTCCCCATAACAGCTTGCGGTCATAGAGAGCCAGGCGTTTCTGAATCTTGCCATAATGCTTCATGAACTTGGCTTTCTTCTTGTCGCTCATCTGGCTTTTTTCTAATTCCGCCATAAGGATGGAGTCACCCCATTGGAGCATCTTTCCACGATCTGCCGATTGCCTGAGCTGAAGTCTGAGACTATCTGCCGTTTGAAGAATTTCACGCCATTTCTTACGTAGCCTCTTGTGATTGCCAGCCGTTTGCGCTAGGGTAAGGGAAGGCAAGAGCATCAGGCACACAAGGATCAGAGATGCCTTGATGCCATCAAAAGTAGTTCGTTTCATTTTAGTGCTGTTCCTCATTTGATAATACCAAGTCTGCGAATCTATCAGCCATAAAGAGTGGCATGTTGATGAAGTTGTCATCTTTCTTCATGTTGAGCATGGAAAAGCGGACGCGCAATTCTGGTGAGTATTTCTTGTTGTATTGTTGAAGTGCCAAAAATGTGGTGCTAATCACATTTTTGATACTTCTTTCGTGCAAAGTTACACATTTTCCGCACTTGAAACAAGTTTTCACTTGATTTTCCCAGGAATTTAAGTTTTATTAATTGAGCAGAAATAATCAACTGAGAATTTTGTCTATTCATGAATTATATATACCTTTGCACTTGATTACAGCATCAATAGAAAAAAGACAAATGAACAAATATAACATCAGGAAAATAGAAGGCAGGGACGACGCTGCTCTCCTGGCCGTAGCAAGGGGATGCTTCGAGGAATTCGGGGCACCACTGACGGGTTCAGTCTATTGCGACCCAAGGATGGAGCATCTCTCCAGGGAATTTGAGAGGGACGATGCTGAATATTGGGTCATCGAGGATGCGAAGGGGGAAGTGTTGGGAGGCGCAGGGTTCTACCCTACCGAAGGATTGCCACCAGGAATGGCGGAGGTGGTGAAACTATATTTCTCTCCCAAGCTCAGGGGACAAGGATTCGGACGAAAGATGCTATCGCTTGTAGAAGACAGGGCGAAAGGACATGGATACTCCCAACTCTACATCGAGTCGTTTCCTGAGTTTTCCAAGGCTGTGAGCCTGTACGAAAAATCTGGCTTCCGGCATATATCGCACGCATTGGGAAACTCGGGGCATCCTGCTGTAAGTATATGGATGATAAAGGACATCCTGTAAAAGTGATATATATATAAGAGGTGTAAACTTAGATAAAAATAGGAATTATGATTATCGAGGAAATTATCAAGTACAACGAGCAGTTTGTAGCCTCCAAGGGCTATGAGCAATATCTCACCAGTAAGTATCCGGATAAGAAACTCGCCATTCTCTCTTGCATGGACACTAGGCTGACCGAGCTTCTACCTGCTGCCCTGGGACTGAAGAATGGTGACGCCAAGATCATCAAGAACGCAGGAGGACTGGTCATCAGTCCCTTCGATTCTGCCATGCGCAGTCTCCTGGTGGGCATCTACGAGCTGGGTGTGGAGGAAATCATGGTCATCGCCCACTCCAACTGTGGCGCTTGCCACATGAACGGAGCCGAGATGAAGCAGCTCATGCTGGAGCGTGGCATCCATCAGGATATCATCGACACCATCGGGCTTTGCGGCATAGACCTTGACCACTGGCTGGAAGGATTCCACGATACGGAGGACTCGGTGAGAAACACCGTCAGCACCATCCGCAACCATCCATTGGTGCCGAAGGATGTGAACCTGCATGGATATATCATTGACTCTGTGACTGGCAAGCTGACGGAAGTGAAGTAAAATAGTGAAGTAAGATTGGCATTTAATGATAAAGATTATAAAAATGGAAAAGACATTTGATTATTTGGAGAACGTTGCCTTTGCCGCCACTGTTTGCGACAAGGATGGCGTGGTGCTCTACCAGAATGCACCAGCAAGAAAGCGTGACGGTGGTGTCGTGGGACAGAACCTCTACGATTGCCATAGCAAGAAATCAAAAGAGATGATTCGCCGTATGATAGAGACAGGCCAGAGCAATACCTATGAGATCATCAAGCACGGCAAGCATCGACTGTTGCACCAAACGCCTTGGTTCGAGGAACCTGGTGGAGAGGTGGCAGGACTCATCGAGGTATCCATCGAATTGCCAGATGAGTATCCTACCTTCAATAGAGACAAGCAATAAACAATGAGAAACAAAATATTATTCATTCTGTTTGCTTGCTTCATTCTTGTGTCGCAAACGGGACATGCGCAAGATATGCCATGCCCTGACGCGATGCCAGCCAAGGCAATCATGGACAAAAAGGCAAACATGGTGGATACGCTCGAACTGAAAGAGTTCTGTGACGTGTTCGACGATGACCTGTCCAATCTGACCATCGAGAACCTTTACAAGACTCTGGACAAGTACGAGGTGAAGTTCAAGAAAATCGTACTGGCCCAAGCACTATTGGAAACAGGCAACTTCACCAGTCCGCTCTGTCTCCAAAGCCATAATCTCTTTGGACTACGCCACCCTTCGGACGGAAGCTATTACGTGTTCAATACTTGGGAAGAAAGCGTCAAGGCCTACAAGGACGATGTACAGTACAAGTATGTCGGTGGCGACTATTATGCCTTCCTCGATCGCATCGGCTATGCCCAAGATCCCAACTACACCAGCAAGGTGATGCGCATAGCCAGTGGGTTATAGCCCGAAGCAACAAGATAGAATATACAGAAAGCATGGCATAGGAAATAACCTGAATGCCATGCTTTCTACATTTTTTACTTCAAGAAGTCACTTACTTCCTCCACATTGCCATCACAATTAGCAGGAGTTGTTCCCAAGAGATGGTTCAGCAATGGATAGACATTCACATTCTTGAACACATTCTCTTTCTGATAGCCTTTCTTGAAATCCGGGCCCACGGCTCGGAAGATGACATTCATGTCGCCAAAGGTCGGGTCGAAGCCGTGGTTGCCAGCGATGCACTTGTCTGCATCGCCTGTGATAAAGCCTATGTCTGTGATAACCACAATATGCAAATTTGCGCAGAGAAGAATGGCTTCACTCCATTCTCCACCATGCAGAACCACTACAACTTGCTGTATCGTGAGGATGAGCGAGAACTGATTCCTGTATGCAACCAGTATGGTGTGTCACGCATTCCTTACTCCCCTTTAGCGGGAGGTCATCTTAGCCATACAGGTTGGACATCAAGCAGTAAACGCTCGGAGACAGATAAGAGCATCCGCATGAAATATGATGCCAGCAAGCAAAACGACTTGGAGATTATCGCCCGAGTGGAGGAACTCGCCAAGCAGAAAGGGGTTAGCATGACCGTGATTTCTCTGGCATGGCAATATGCCAAGGGGGTGGCGGCACCTATCGTGGGAGCCACTAATCCTGAACATTTCACGGATGCCACCAAGGCTGTTGACTTGGTTCTGAGCGATGAGGATGTAGCCTTCCTAGAAGAGCCATATCGTGCCCATGAGGTTGTTGGCGCATTGGCAAAGAGCCAGTCGCTAAAGGATGTGATGCCTAAGAAATAAATATAAGGTTGCTATGTTTGCAAAGTGCAAGTATAGCAACCTTCTCTGTTTTTATAAATGACTCAAGCAATTATCATCCATCAAAAAATCAATCAATCCGATGGTCAGGATGCCGTTTTCGTCTCGCCAAGGCTTGATGTCATCCTTCACCACAATGATTTTCTTGAAGGAATCATTGATCTTCAGGAGCGAAGCCATCTCTTGCTGGCGC
>DKCU01000161.1:0-3487 GCA_002451555.1 Candidatus Segatella albertsiae | reverse complement strand
AATCCAAGTATGGCATTCCTGATTCCTAAGTCCGAGAAGTAATACTTCGCCAGACTGCCGATGTACTTCTTTCCCTTGATGTCATATCGGATGGCTTTCTCTATGATAAAGGCATCTTGCATATAGCTCAGATACCGGTCTATAGTGACGGAACTAATGTTCACCTTTTTCACACTCTTAAAGGTGTTGGACAATTTAGCTGGGTTCGTTGGCGCACCAATTCCAGAAGCCACGATACGTACCAGTTCCTCAAATTCTGACTTATTCTTTATCTTGTGTCGCTCAATGACATTTATCAAATAAACACTTTCGAACAGGTTTGTCAAATAGTCAAGCTTTTTCTTTTCCGTTTCGAGGGCTAAGACATGTGGAAGTCCACCATAGGTATAGTAATCCTTCCAGGCATCACGAGGCTCTTGCCCAGTGCCCTCACAATACTCTGACAAGGACAAGGGATACAGATGAATCTCGTCGCCACGACCCCTGAACTCAGTGATGATGTCGCTGGACAGAAACTTAGAGTTACTTCCTGTTACACATGAGGAGTCACAATAAAATCATTTATTGATTGAATATCAACGTATTAAGTATTCTAAAGAATGTAACTGCTAACGATTTAGAAACGAGCTATATTCTTTTTCTTTCACAACTTTGCAATATACATAGAACGCCTTGATTGCGATTGCAAAGGTAAATTAAAATTTCCAAAAACAATCATTTTTGCTTCCCTTTTATGATTATTTATAAATAGGATAACATTGCGAAATATTCAATTATTTACGTTTTAAACAAACTTTTTGAGAAAACAACACTTATATTTGAAATTATTATTGTACTTTTGCAAGTGTATTTACTTATAATATAATAATGTATAGCTAAGAAAGATGTAAACAGATTGAAAATAATGTTGGCAGTAACCAAGCACTCAAACAAGTGGTTGGCGGAAATGCTGGGTAAAGACCAAGCAACCATTTCAAAATGGTGTACAAATACTTGTCAGCCAGACTTGGAAACCTTAATACGGATTTCTGATTTGCTGAAAGTGGATGTAAACGATTTGTTGAACAAAGAATGTATCAAAGAATGAAGGACGATATATTGAAACAGATAAAAGCTGGCGAGGTGTCGGGAGTACAGTTTAAAGAACGCATTCTCGACAAATATGATATTGCCTGTGAGTTAGTGGCTTTCAGCAACTCACATGGTGGCAAACTCGTTGTTGGCATCAAGGATAAGACTGGAGATATAAACGCCTTATCCTATTCTGAGGTGCAAGAAGCTACTAACTTATTGAGTGACTTTGCTTCTGAGAATGTCGTTCCATCCATTCTGATAAAGATAGATACTGTTGAGGTCGAGGACGGCAACTTGGTTGTTGCTACTGTGAAGGAAGGACTCAACAAGCCTTATCATGACAACAAGGGAATCGTATGGGTGAAGAATGGTGCTGACAAGCGTAAAGTGTTTGATAATGCTGAACTTGCAGAAATGATGACCGACTGCGGTAGCTTTGCACCAGACGAGGCAGGAGTTAGGGGTGCAACTGTCAACGACCTTGATACAAAGACTATCAAACAATTCTTTGGCAACCGCTTTGAAAGGGTTTTGGAGAAAAAAGGCTTGACTGGTGACGCTTTCAACGAGGCATCACTTGATACAGTATGCTCTGCCATAGCTAAGGGACATGACTGCGAGAAGATTCTTCGCAACTTGCGTTTTATCCGTCCAGATGGTACGTTGACTGTTGCTGCTATGCTTCTGTTCGGCAAGTACACACAGCGTTGGATGCCAGTGATGACCGCCAAGTGCATCTGCTTTGCGGGTAATAGTGTTGGCGGAAAGGTGTTTCGTGACAAGGTGAATGATGCAGATATGGAGGGAAATCTACTTCATCAATATGGCACCATTATGGATTTCTTCACTCGCAATCTACATAATGTTCAGGTAGGAGACGAGTTTAATAGCTTGGGTAAGTTAGAGATTCCTTACAGCAGTTTGGTGGAATTCACCGTTAATAGCCTTGTGCATCGCTCGCTGAACCTAAAAGCCCCTGTCCGGATTTTTATTTTCGACAATCGTGTGGAGATTCACAGTCCTGGTGCATTGCCTAACGGACTCACTATTGATGACATCAAGGCTGGAACTTCTATGCCTCGCAATATGTTCCTTTTCAATAATGCCATATACTTGCTGCCATACACAGGTGTGGGTAGTGGCATCACTCGTGCACTTGATGAAGATGTCAATGTCACGTTTACCAATAACGACAAATCACAGGAGTTTGTGATTACACTTTGGAGAGAAGAAAGTAACGAAGTTTGTGAAAAAAGTAACCAAGTCAAAGACCATGACACTGGACTTAGACACTCTGACACCGAATTAGATACCGACCATGACACTTTTGTCGAAGACCATGACACTGGACTTAGACACTCTGACACCAACTTAGACACCGACCATGACACTTTTGTCAAAGACCATGACACTAAAAGAGTGCCATTGACGAATAAACAGAAGGATATAGTAAACTTTTGTAGCGTGCCAAGAACAAGTAGGGAAATTTTGGAAAGAGCTGGTGTTGTCTATCATACAAAAAATATAGCCAAATACATCACCTCCCTTGTTGCAGCAGGATATTTGCAGATGACCAATCCTGAGAATCCGACGGCAAGCAATCAGAAATATAAGAAAGCAAACATCAAATAAAAAAGCGTATGGATTCATTATTTCTACTTCAGTTTGCATGTTTTATATTCATGCTCATCAATGCCCTCATCCTCGGCATCTCCCATCTGCATGTAAGGTGGGAGAACAAACGCTATGAGCGTTCTCGTTGGATGATATTCATTGCCATGATAGGAATGGCTATACAGTATGTGGTGCAGATGGCTTTCGGGTTTCGTGCATCAGACGATGATTTGGGGGCAATAATCAATATTCTCATCTATACGCCTTGCTTCTCGCTCATCTCTATGGGTATCTACAACATAGAGGCAACACATGTTAAACGCAAGAAGATGAATTTGGTGTGTAGTGTCATTTACGCAGCCATCATCGCAGTCTTTTGCATGGGTGCATATCTCCATCATGGTTTGCAGATTGGTGCATGGCTCTATGGGATGCTGGCTCTGTTTGGCGTAAGCGTAGCCTATTGCATATACATGATAGTCAGAGAAATGATAAAGCGCAAAAATATGTTAGAAACAATGGCTGCAACGGATATGTTGCCATACGTGAGATATTCCAGAGCCAGTGTCAATATTCTGTGGCTCGCTGCTCTTGTTATGCCGTTTGCCATTCTTTCCACCACCTTGTTATTTATTGTCGGACCAGTTGCCTTGCTTGCTCTGCTGTTCTTTAACCTTACATTTGTAGCTCTTGGAAGCAATTATATTCCTACGGAAGAACTCTTGGACAAGGAAGAAGAAAACAATACTTCTGCCAAAGATGAGAATATGAAATATGGGGGAGACCGTGAGAAAACCCT
>DKCU01000019.1 GCA_002451555.1 Candidatus Segatella albertsiae | reverse complement strand
ACCCCACGGACCTACTTAGAAAATTGCAAACATTAGAATGAAGATTATCGAAAAATACTTTCCGAACCTGTCGGACAAGCAGAAAGAACAAGTAGCTCAATTGGACGCCCTCTATCGAGACTGGAACGCCAAGATCAATGTTATCAGCCGCAAGGACATTGACAACCTCTATGAGCATCACGTACTTCACTCCATGGCTATCGCCAAGGCCATCAACTTCCGCCCGGGTACCGAGATTCTTGATTTCGGTTGCGGCGGCGGCTTCCCTGGCATTCCCCTTGCCATCCTCTTCCCTGAGTGTAAGTTTAAGTTGATAGATGGTACGGGCAAGAAAATCAAGGTGTGCAACGAGGTGGCTTCTGCCATCGGCTTGGAGAACCTGAAAGCCGAGCACCTGCGTGGCGAGGAAGAGAAGGGCAAGTACGACTTCGTGGTGAGCCGTGCCGTCATGCAGCTTCCCGACTTGATGAAAATCATCAAGAAAAACTTCAAGAAGACTCAGCAGAACGCTTTGCCAAACGGCTTGTTGTGCCTGAAGGGTGGCAACTTGCAAGAGGAGCTGAAGGCTTATAGGAATGTTGCCGAGGTTACCCCTTTGAGTGACTTCTTCGATGAGGAATGGTTCAAGCAAGACAAACAGCTGGTCTATGTGCCAGCATAATTTAATAATGAAAACGATGTTACATATAGAAAGATTTCAAGTAAATATGCTCCAGGAGAATTGCTACGTCGTGAGCGATGAGACCCAGGAGTGTGTCATCATAGATTGTGGTGCCTTCTATCCTGAGGAACGTAAGGCTATCGTCGGTTACATCCAGGAGAATAAACTCAAACCTGTACACCTGCTTGTCACCCATGGCCATCTGGACCACAACTTTGGCAACGACACCATCTATGCCACATTCGGCCTGAAGCCTGAGGTTTCTGCACAGGACGAAAGTTTGATGAAGCATCTCAAGGAACAGGCGGAGACGTTCTATCAATTGAAGTTGGACTACGATTTCCCACCGATAGGTCATTTCTTCGAGGATGACGAGAGGATTGCTTTCGGCAACCATCAGTTTGAAATCATATTGACCCCTGGACATTCTCGTGGTTCCGTGACTTTCTACTGTGCGGAGGAAAAGGTAGCCTTCACGGGCGATACGCTCTTCCACGGCTCCATCGGAAGAACGGACTTCAAGGGTGGCTCTATGTTCCAGATTATCAACAGCCTGCGTTTCTTGGCTCAACTGCCGGATGAAGTGAAGGTACTGCCGGGTCATGGTCAGGCTACGAGCATCGGCGAGGAACTTGCCCACAATCCTTACATGGACAGATAGCAGTTGTATCCGTAGAAGATAAAGAATAAGCAACAGAATGTTGAACAAAAACAATACGGAAAAGGTTATCTTGGGTATCGACCCCGGTACCAATGTGATGGGATATGGCGTCATCAGCGTTGTCGGCAACAAGGCAAAGTTGGTTGTGATGGGTGTCATTGATATGCGCAAGGAGAGCGACCCATACTTGCGATTGGGCAAGATCTTCGAACGGGTGACTGGCATCATCGACGAGTACTTGCCCGATGAGATGGCCATCGAGGCTCCTTTCTTTGGTAAGAACGTGCAGTCTATGCTCAAACTAGGCAGGGCGCAGGGGGTGGCGATCGCTGCTGCCATCCATCATGACGTACCTATCCACGAATATGCTCCTTTGAAAATCAAGATGGCTATCACGGGACAAGGACAGGCATCCAAGGAGCAAGTGGCTGGGATGCTGCAGCGTATGTTGAACATCTCAGACGACGATATGCCTAAGTTCATGGATGCGACCGATGCCCTGGGTGCCGCCTACTGCCATTTCTTGCAAATGGGAAGACCTGAGACGAACGCCAAGCACTACAGCAGCTGGAAGGATTTTGCCACCAAGAACCAAGGAAGGGTCGAAAACGGCAAAACGATGACGGGTCCTAGGGCGCAACTTATGGCTGCACTCAATAGAACTACGCACAAATAGGATTTAAATATAGGATAAATAGACAAATCGGACTGTGGTCAAGCAGCCTGTGAATTTAAAACTTGCAATAGAATCATGCAAACGATAATCAAAATAGAGAATGGCGTGACCCGTATGCCGGAATGGCGTATGGCAGAGCCTGTCAATTTTGAGGCGTGCGACGGTGAGCATATCGCCATCGTAGGTCCCAATGGTGGTGGTAAGTCAATGTTCGTGGATATGATAGTTGGGCGTCATCCCCTGCTGATGCACGACCCTTACTACGACTTCTCGCCTAGCACCAAGCCGATGGTGAGCGACAATATCAAGTACATCACGTTTCGTGATACTTATGGCGGGGACAACGACCGCACCTATTTCTTGCAGCAGAGATGGAATCAGCTGGAAATAGACGAATCTACTCCTATCGTCAAGGACAAGTTGGAGGAGGCCTACCAGTTGGCTGGCGAGGATACACCAGAACGCAGGGCTTTGCAAAAGCATATCTACGAGCTTTTCCATATGGAGCACCTCTTGGACAAATACACGATACTGCTTTCCAGCGGTGAGTTGCGCAAGTTCAAGTTGGCTTCTACCTTGTTCGCCGAGCCTAGGGTACTTATCATGGACAACCCTTTCATCGGACTGGATGCTGACACTCGCGACCAACTCAAGGAATTGCTCAAGACGCTTTCATCCGAACGTGCGCTCCAGATCATTCTTGTATTGAGCAAGAGCGATGACATCCCTGACTTCATCACGCATATCGTGGAAGTTAAGGACATGAAGGTGATGCCAAAGGTTTCAAAGAAAGAGTATCTGGCATCGCGCCCAGCCCTACCTTCTCGTGTACTCAGCGATGAAATCGAGCAGGAAATCGTCGGTCTTCCCTATAGCGACCGTGAGTATCACAACCAGGAGGTGGTGAAGATGAACAAGGTTCGCATACAGTATGGCGAACGCATCATCCTCAAAGACCTCGACTGGACGGTGCTGAATGGGGAACGATGGGCACTCAGCGGACAGAACGGCGCAGGAAAATCTACCCTCTTGAGCCTCGTTTGCGCAGACAATCCGCAGAGTTATGCTTGCGATATTGCCCTCTTTGGCAATCCTAGGGGAAGTGGCGAGAGCATCTGGGACATCAAGAAGCATATCGGCTATGTATCTCCTGAGCTTCATCGCTCCTACCAGCGTGACCTTCCTGCCATCAGAATCGTGGCGAGCGGACTCATGGACTCCGTCGGCCTCTATGTGAAACCCAAGGAGGAGGACATGGACAAATGCAGATTCTGGATGAAGGTGTTTGGACTGGAAGGTAAGGAAGAATGCGGATTTCTCAAGTTGTCGAGTGGTGAGCAAAGACTTGTCTTGTTGGCGAGAGCTTTTGTCAAGGACCCTGAGTTGCTGATATTAGACGAGCCTCTCCACGGATTGGACAATATCAATCGCCGATTGGTCAAGGATGTCATCGAGGCTTTCTGCAAGCGCAAGAACAAGACGATGATCATGGTGACCCACTACAAGGAGGAACTGCCTGCTTGCATAGACCACAGCATCTTCTTGGTTCGCCATGCTTAGTCTCCTACGCATGAAACAGGAGAAACGTGCATGAAATAAGTGGCATGAAATCAAGTGATATGAAAACATTCATACAATAGTAGAAAATATGAAAAAGTTATTTATTATAATTGGATTTTTGGGTTTGACGCTGACTACAGCCTCTGCCCAGGATGTCCTGAACGAAATAGTCAAAACTTCCTTGGCTACGGTCAATGACACCACACAGAACATGGAAACTCGCAAGATCGCAGTCTTTAAGTATGATGCCATGACCTATCTTCGCTCCAAGCTTCTTCAACCAGCCGACTTACTGGGCGACAAGGTCGATTTGGACAAGGTGAACACGAATATCCGCACGCTCAACGAGCAGGCTCTGGCGATGAACCAGTACGTAACCTTGTATCTAAAGCGTTACACCGAGGCAAAGAAGAAAAACAGAGACATCGTGACAAACTTGTTTAAGAAGGCGACTCGCGACCACAAGTATTTCAATGATGCCGATGTGGAAGTGACCTTGGCATATTACGATCGCACTGATTATCCTATACAGTTCTGCCTGGATTGCGACTGGGTGAAAACCTTGGCTTTCATTCGCACGATAGACTGGAGCGGACTATAAAAAAGAGAGGAATTGTACGGTGATAGAGATGGATATTATACTGTAATAAAGATAGAAATTTTACAGCAATAAAGACAAGGGTGAAATAGATTCAAGAAAGATTACACTTGTTTTTGAAAAAAATGCAAGGAAAATTTGCATATTAGAAATTAAGTGCTTACTTTTGCAACAGAAAAAAGTAATTAATGATGAAAAAAGAAAAAAACATGACTCTCAAATCCTTGACCAAGTCGAGCGTTTGGGAAATACAAGAGAATGACGTATTCCGTCTTTGGGAGGCTGCTGAGAAGGATGCTGACTTGAAAGATAACCAGCGCCGGTATCTCGATGTCATCCGCAGTGCTTTCGAAATCGAAGAAATCAAGGTGGACAAGCCTATTGTGCTTGAGAAATACATGCAGCGCGGCTTCAAGATAGGAAACTTCCGTCTTGACGATGCCAACGTGAAGTATGCTATCAAGAAGCGTCCTATCCTCAGAGTTACGGACTTGACCTATGAGAACATCCGCCATATCAGCGCCACTAAGTTGATCGAGGTGTTGGAACGTAACTTCGGTGGTGGTTGGGAGTCTCTTCCACAGAGCATACAGGACATCATCCAGAGTGGTTTCGACATCAGTACCACTACCCTTCCTAAGGACAGGCTTCACAAGCCAGGTGGTCTTTATGAAAAGAAGGTAGATGATGGCTTCGAGGTTCTTGAGATTCCAAAAGGAACTTGGACGGAGGCTATCTTCGCTAAGGAGAAACCAGAGGTAGAGAAAGTCAGAATGAAATTTGCCGATGAGGACGAACTCGACAAGGAAGACGAGTTGCGTGCTCGTGAGGAAGATGAAGATGATGACGACGAGGATGCACCAGAGATCGAGGATCACTACAATGACCCTGACGAGGATGACGATGCTTTCGATGACGACAAGTTGACTGAGGAAAGTTATCGTACCACATTCGAGGATCCTGAGAACTTGGGATTGGATGACGCTACTGATGTGGCAGATGACGATGATTATTAAAATCTAGTTGGAATATTAAAATATTATCATAAAATGAACGCATTAATAGGTTTTGTAGCATTGATAGTCGTAGCCATCGTAGGTTGGGCTATCGCAGAATTTAAGTATAAGGCTTTCACCTTCACTCGCTCAGAGAAAGACGTGGAAGAGGAAAAGGAATTGGAAGAGCTTCATCGTGCAGATGGTTTCAAGGAGATGAACATCCGTGACATCATGCGCAAGAACTCTACAAATGGTTATAATGCTGTTGGCTAATCATATTTTAGTGGTTTTTTCGCTATAGATTAATTATATATTTCACTATATATATAATAAGGTATATGATTTTCCAATATGTTATCATAGCAATCATACTGGTGGCATGCTTAGCGTATGCCACCTTTCTTATTTGGAAAAGTTGGCAATCTAACAGAAAATGTACCCATTATCAGTGTACAGGATGCCCTTTTTTAGAGAAATGTGAAAAAAATAAGAAAAAAGTTGGTGAAAAATTTGGTGGAACCAAATAAAAGCAGTACCTTTGCAACCGCAAATAAGAAATAACACTATTAGAAGTTTTCGCATATATTTGTTATGGTGTCTTAACCGAGCGGTTAGGTAACGGTCTGCAAAACCGTGTAGAGCGGTTCGACTCCGCTAGACACCTCAGAAAAAGGAATTCGTGAGAATTCCTTTTTTTTGTTTTTATAAGCTTGGCTTCTGATGTGGCTAAAGGATGAAACTATTAAGAAACATCCATGTATTATGATTCGAACGGTATGGTTGTTATTAATCTATAAGCCCTGAAAAGGCAGAAGCATCATGATGGAGGCTGAAAACGAGATGCTTTTACCTTTTCAGGGCACTTGTTTTATGGACATAAATCCTAGGCATTATGTCTGCATGGGGATAATTCCCCTATTTCTCTTAAGGGCAATTATTTCTTAAGGGCAATGTTGTAATTATAGTATTTGGTATTGCCGGTAATGTCTTCTATGACATGGATGAATGGAGGGAACTTGACGCTCTCTTGTTTAGCTATGCCCTTTGTCTCCAGTATCATCAAGTCTTTTACTGGTGATTCGAACGCATCCAGCTCAAAGTATTGACCTTTCCAGATAAAGCTCTTGCGGTGCTTCTTGATGGTATGTCGATATGGGTCAGCCTGTTGGAGTAATGACTCGTACAGGTTTTGGTTGATTTGGCGCTCCGTCTCGATTTGCTCTGTGTCAGAGATGCGTTTCTTGGTGGTGTGGACATATACATCCTTTTCTTCGAAACGGCGTTTGCGAAGACGGATCTCCGTGTTAGGCTCGCCCACTAGATAGGTCTGGATGATGTCGCTGTCGATGCTGTTAGGCACCTCCCCCGTCAATTGGACAATATATTTGCGCTCTTCCTCGATAGGCTGAGGAATGCCCAGCACGTTAGAAATCTCTTTGAGCACACGATTCAACTTGTTGTTGAAATCCTCATGGTTGTTGATGACTCTTAGGTGTGTATGTCCTGTCCAGGCCTCTATCACCTTTTTGTCGAGTTCTCGTGCGATTTGTAGTCCTTTCTCGTCTGCCTGTTCCAAGCGTTGCGCATTGTTACTGGTGGTATAATACTGCTCTGCTCCATCTGCTGCAGAAACTAGGTGCAAGATGGCATCGTATCTCTCATCACGAAGTTGAGTTTGCGTATAGCCGACCTCGGAGATGATCTTTTGCCATTGCTCGGGTGTTAGATAAGCGGAGATGTCCATGACTCCTCTGTCGCAGACGATGAGAACAGGTTGGGTCAGGGTCTGAGCCATTTTGTAAAAGCAATCCTCCAAATGCAACTGCGTCTGAAGGGTTGCCTTCTCCCCCTCGAAGAAGAAATCCTTGTTGGATGTGAGATAGTTCATGCCAGCCTGGGTAAACATGGTAGGGACCTCAGGTATAGTGAAGACCTTGTACCCCAAGCTGGAGAAGTGCTCTATGACCTTGACTAAGGCTGTGGTCTTTCCTGCACAAGGACCACCTGTCAATACGATTTTCTTAATATTGTTCATTTATCTGTCTTGTTATTTGATTGTCATTGCATGCTTGTCGTTCACCTATATATATAATATAATGACTTTTATGAGTTGGTAAACGGCAATTCGTTTTAGGCTGCAAAGTTAGTAAAAATATTCAAGAAATTCCTCTTTCCTTCTGAATATTATCCTTTTTTCTCGTTAATCCTATTCTTTTTTCTTGCCAATGCAATTCTTTTCGATAAAAACTAGATAAAATATTTTGCTATTTAGTTGTTTTGATGTACCTTTGCACAAAATAAGTGCAGTTGGCAATTTGAAAGCAAACTTTCATAGCACTTGTTTGCATTATCTTTGCAGAAAATACAAAAAAATAACAAATACAATGGAACAAGTTAAGACTTTAATCATAGGCAGTGGTCCTGCGGGTTATACTGCTGCCATCTATGCAGGAAGAGCTGATTTGAAACCAGTTCTCTATGCAGGTATCCAACCAGGTGGTCAGTTGACTACCACAACCATCGTTGAGAATTTCCCCGGTTATCCGAATGGCGTGGATGGGAATCAGATGATGATGGACTTGCGTGAGCAGGCATCTCGTTTTGGAGCTGATTTGCGTGACGGAAGTATCGTGAAGGTTGATTTTAGCAGCCGTCCTTATCATGTGACTGATGAGCGAGGTAACGAGATAGAAGCTGATACAGTGATTATTGCCACTGGTGCTTCTGCTAAATATCTTGGTTTGGCTGACGAGGAGAAATATCGTGGACAGGGTGTCTCTGCTTGTGCCACTTGCGATGGATTCTTCTATAGAAAGCGCACGGTTGCCGTCGTTGGTGGCGGTGATACGGCTTGCGAGGACGCCATGTACCTGGCAGGATTGGCTAAGAAGGTATATATGATCGTAAGAAAGCCATACTTGCGTGCGGCAGAGATTATGCAGCAGCGCGTGAAGGAGAAGGAAAACATCGAGATTCTCTTCGAGACCAACACTGTTGGACTTTTTGGCGAGAACGGTGTAGAGGGCGCTCATCTGGTAAAGCATAAGGGCGAGCCTAACGAGGAGGCATTCGACATTGCCATCGATGGTTTCTTCTTGGCTATCGGTCACAAGCCTAATACCGAACTTTTCAAGGATTACTTGGATTTGGATGAGCAGGGATTCATCAAGGTTATTCCTGGTACAGCAAGCACCAACATCCCAGGAGTATTTGCGGCAGGTGATGTTGCGGACCCTGTATATCGCCAAGGTATCGTTGCTGCAGGTTCTGGTGCAAAGGCTGCCATCGAAGCTGACCGCTACTTGCAACAGCTCTAGGAGGAGTCGAATATTTCGGACTTCATTCGATTTAACCTGAATCACGATTCATTCAATATATATGATTCACGATTCATTTAATTTCTTTTTATGATATTCAATCAAAAGAACATCGAAGAATTGTTCAAGAAGGATCTCCATATGTATCTTCTTTCCAAGAACCGTGTGGACGAACACCTTCCAGAAGCACCAGACCTCGAAGGACTTTGGGCTAAGATAGGTGAAAGTTACCTGCCTGATGCCATGAGGGAATTCAACAAGTACCCTACCGTGGCATTGGGTTGGATTATGTTTGTAGGAATGGCGATGGCGAAGTATTGGGATGCAGACTGGGAGTTGTATAGTAAGGTGGAAGACCACTACAAGCATCTCCGTGACAGCATCGACTTCGACCATATGGATGATTATATCTGTGAGAAAATCCTTTGCTTGGATAAGGAACAGCATCAGGCTACCAATGCACTTGTTGCCGAGTGTGCCTCTCGTACTTACACACTCTTGGCTCACCAAGGATTGGAGCCAGGCACTGAGTCTGCTTTCCGTGGGTTTATCGCTGCCTTGCACCAGATGTATCTGATGGGGATCGCCATCGAACTGAAGGCACTTGGCTATCACATGACCCGGATTTCGTAAGTATTGTCTCTATCAACCAATTCGCCCTGCAAGAGCAAAAGCGCAGAATGTGAAACGCTTTTTGTCCTTGCAGGGCGAATTTCCTTTTGGGGCTTATGACATTTGCTTTTAGACTTATTCGATAGTAATGCCTTTTGTGAATGGATTAGTATTCGTTGCCCTCTTCCTTGATGACGCTAGGACCATCTATTAGTTCAGGTTTTGGTGCATTGCGATTGACCCCATCATAGGCATTTCTGACATCCCCCATGCTGATGCTTATGTCCCTGTTTACAGGTCTTCCTTCGTCAGATAATGTATGGGAAAATAGCCACTGATAGGTCTTTCTCATATAGAAGACACGTGCCGGTGTACCATGGTTGGCTCCTTGCCACCAGTCGTATATAAGTCTTGTGTCGTTGCCATCCGCTTTCAGCTTATCCACTACCACCTTGGACTGTTTGATAGGAACGGCTCTGTCGGCAGTGCCATGTATAATCCAGAAAGGCAATTTCCCCAGTCCGCTCACATCTTTCAGATAGGAACCACCGCACAATGCCATTCCTGCGGCTATGCGGTCTGGGTATGTGCCACATACATCCATCGTACCATAACCACCCAAGCTCATGCCTAGCACATAAACCCTTGTTGTATCGCATGGATAATGAGCCTTGACCCAGTCTAACACATCCATTACCTTCTTGGGGCTCCAAGCGCCACCTGGATTCTGGGGGACAATCGTCAAGGCATCGATGTCACGGCCTTTGACGATGGCATCCAAGGGACCATATCTCCTGACACGTTCAAGATTTCTTCCACAAAGACTGGCTCCATGTAAGAATATGATGACTGGGGTTTGCTCTTGGCTATAGAAATAATCAACGGGCGTATAAACCCAAAAGTTATAGCCCCCTGGGATTTCGTCCTTTACAGCTCTCAAGAAATCATAGGCTGATACCTGAAGAACAGAAAGGGCTAACAATATCATACAAATCATCTTCTTCATGCTGGCGAAATTACAAAGAATATTGGAAAATACCAAAGATTGCAAGGCAAAATAAATGTTTTTTCAAATAGTTTGCATCCCATTAATAAGATTTATCAAAAAGCTTGCGCTTCATTGACAAGATTTATCTAATAGTTTGCTTCATTGGATAAATCTTGTCAATAGTTATGTACCCTTTCTATTTTGACATGGCAACCGCTTTAAATATGGTACCTGTATTTCTTGGTGGCCTTCTGAGGCACTGAATGATCAAAGTTTGGAGACAAACCTCCCTCTCCCATTGTTTCACCCCTTGCAGAACCGCAATAGTTGGACCATCGTTGCATAATCTTAGATACATAGTTGACGGTCTCACTGCCTCTCATATATCCGCATTTTACGATGGGTAACTTGTAATATGAGGGGTCGCTCAGCTTCAGGACAAATTCAGCCACATCATCCCATCGGTGTGGGTTCTTTCCATTTTGCCTTGCCAAAGCCATGGCATCTCGTATATGCCAGATACCAGCATTGTAGGAAGCCAACTTGAACTTCAATCGTTCGAATGGGTCACCTATATCCTGTAGCTGTTTCTCAAATCGAGCCATGCAAGTTGCGGAAGCCGATATGTTGGTCTCCGGGTCAGTCAGTGACGATACTGGGATGCCGAGTTCCTTGGCGGTTCCAGGCATGATGGCCATCAAGCCGCAATAGCCTGCCCATGACTTGGCATAAGTATCAAAGCCTGATTCCGTAAAGCATTGAGCCGCCATGAGTCTCCAATCTATCCTTCCGATGGGCGCATATTTCTTGAAGAGATGGTCGTACTTGCTGATGACTCCCCCTTTGGCATTGAGCATCGGGGAATAAGTTTTGTGGACTATCAGTCCTTGAGCAAGAATCCGCTTCTCTTCTGATGCTACGTGTTTCAACAAGTTGGGTGTGAACCAAGTGTTCAAGGCTTCGGCTAATGTTGCATTCGACTTATTGACAGCCCATTGCACTTTTTGCTCGGTGTCCTTTGCCCCACAATAGGCTATGTCTTTTCGCTTACCTTCCTCAAGAGGAAAAGCGATCAAGTCTCCCTTGCCATTCTTCAGCTTATTGATCATGTCCAAGGTATCCTTGCAGAGTTCGACACGTACAGAGACTCCTATCGTACTCGCAAACTTTTCGCATAGCATGTAATCCTTTCCCAATCCAAGCCCCTTGTAATCGTAGTAAGTGTTTGGTCCCGACAAGGTAAGCATGATGAGTTCGCCATTGTTCTCGATGTCTGACAAGGAAAAGGCAGAACCAGATGCATCGATGGAGTCTGTCGATTCATCGCCATCTTTCAGTTCTGTTCCCCAAGGCGTATATTCTGTTTGCTTTGTAGATTTCTTACATGAAGCCAATATGGCACATAAGCCAATGACGAGCAATGGGAATATGCCCTTGCTCGTCATCTGCTTTTTTATATTCATGATTCCTTGTATGATATGATGCTCATTCATCTTATTCATTCGTTTCATGTTTCTCTGGCAAAACCTGTTTTTCTTTAGATTCCGCTGGCGCTTTATCATGTTTCTTGTCATCTCCCAGCTTGGCATCCGGCGCATTTGCCGTCGTAACTGATGTTGCACCAGCCTCTGTAGAGTTAGGGCTCTTCTTGGCTGATTTGCTTTGCGGAGAGCTTGCATTTGAAGAAGTAGATGCTGAAAAGCTGTGGTCGTTCTGGTTGAGGAATCTCATGTATTTCTTGCAAATCTTGTTGGAGTAAGCGTTGAAGATATTATTGGCAAACAAGATGTCGGTAATCTTGTTGTCTGCCACATATTTCCTCATGTTCTTGGTAAAGTAACGGTAATCTACCACATGGATTTCCTCAAAAGAATAGAACAAATAACCAGGCAGTGCATTTCCGAAACTATCTTTCAGAATCATGACACGACGATGGTTCTTCACCCCTGTCTTTACCTGTGTGATACGTGTGTCACCACCCATGAAAGTACAGTAGGCACCACCGCTTCCATCCTTGTACTTATAGAAAAAGATGCCCTTGTATGGCTTGCCTTCTCCGATAACCTCATAGTTTTTGTTTATCTTGTAGTCTGTATAGTATGTTTCGTATTTCACGTTCTTCGGCACATAATACACGAAGTCTTCCGGTGCATTCTTCAAGGAGATGTCGTGTGAGTATCCGTACATACTGCCTACATATCCATGAACCACCTTACGCTCATAGCTTGAGAGCGGTTTGAATGGAACCTTGGCAACTTTGGCGAACTGCTGTGCTGCATAGAATGCACCCAATGGAGCCCAGTGGTGGTCGGTGCGAAGGAAGATGTCCTCTGCCACATGCTTGCCGAGAGCGGTATAGACATCCACGGCATGGACGTTCTTGTCGAGATGAGCATAGATGTTGTTGATGGTGGGTTGCTCCTCGTTTGAACAGCCCTTGGCTTTGTCAGGGCAATAGAAATCCACTGCTGTAGGAATCACCATGCAATAGACATTGACATTCGCTCCGAATGCTTTCTTGTACTCATTGGCAGACTGTGCGTAATCGACACCGCCCTTGGAGCTTCCTCCATAAGCCATCAATGCTCTAACCTGGTTGCCCTTGCCTACGATGATGATGCCCAGGTTAGCTATCTTGGCATTCTCTTCCGCGGTGATGTTATTCTTGTATTTGCCAACAGTTCTCTCTCCCATCTCCAACTCTTCGTCGGTGGGGCCAGTTTGTTCCACTCCATCGCTAGAAGCATGGAAGGTAACTTTCTCTTCCGTGAGCGATACACTGATGGCTTCCTTTTCCTGCATACTCATCGACATGAAGACATCGCGATAAGGTTCGCTGTCGCTAAACCATGAGTTGATGCTCTTGGTGAACTCACCAGATTTCAGTTTGTCCATGGTGAAAGCAGGAAACTTAGCCAACTCTCTCTTCTCCAAGGCAGAATAGGTGCTGCGTGGGAAGAAGAGAAATACGATGGTAAAGCCTAAGAAGACAATACTCATCAAGGTGATGTATATATAATTCTGTTTCATGATTATTTTACTTATGTAGCATGTTGGTGATACCTCTGGCTGTGGATTTAGCATAAGCATGCTGCAGATTGTTGGCGAAGAGGATGTCTGTTATCTGGTTTTCTTGGACATATTTCACGATATTCTTGGTAAAGTAGCGGAAATCGACCACATAGATGTCTTCGAAGGAGCCAAAGAGATAACCAGGCAAAGCATTGCCGTAGCTATCCTTGATGATCATGAGCCTTCTTCCGTTTTGGAGACTTGTCTTCACGTGAGTCGTGCGGAGATCTCCTCCCATGAAGGTGCAATAGGCACTGCTGCTACCATCCTTGTACTTGATAAAGAAGGGACCTGTGAATGGCTCGGTTAGGCTTGCCACTGTACGATTTTTGCCCATGTTGTGTCCTACATAGGTGGTTGTGTAACTGCTGTCCTTGGGAACGTAATAGACAAACTCCTCTGGAGAATTTTTGACCGAAATATCTTTGGAATAGTGATACATACTGCCGACGAAGTTGTGGACGATACGTTCGTCGAAGTCATTCAGGTTCGGAACCTTTACTTCCGCTTTCTTGGCGAACAACTGCGCTGCATAGTATGCACCCAATGGTGACCAATGATGGTCGGTCCTAGAATAGATGTTCTCCTTTTGATGTTGCTTGAGAACAGGATATACATCAACAATTTCCACACCTTTTGTTAGGTGCTTATAGATGTTGTCTATCACCGGCTCTTCATCATGGATCCAAGCCTTTGCCTCATCAGGGCAATACAAACCGGCTGATGTAGGAACGACCATGCTGTAGATTCTCACATGACTGTCCAGCGTGTCACGATAGTGATTGATGGCATCGGCATACCATGTTCCGCCTGACGCTGCTCCCGTGAAAGGTTCGAGGGCTCTTACCTGATTGCTGTCTTTGCAAATGATGATGCCTGTCCTAGTCTTGTAACAGGTTGAAGTTCCTTCGGCTGCACAAGGTTGTGTAGCGAATAGGCCGAGGCAAACACTTGCCCCACATATATATTTCTTGAAAACATTCTTGGACTGATAGTCCGCGAGATAATTCTTGACGATTTTCATTATTTTCCTTTCCCTATTAAAAACGAGTATAGATGAACGCATTGTTGGTCGCTCCTACCAAGAGTGCGACGCTCAAAACAAGCAAGACTATCGAAATGGCGGTGCGAGTGACAAGAACAACGTTCTTTTTCAATGTCGTATGCTTTGGCATGACCTTGCCATATAATTTTGCCACAAAATCATATACAGGCAAACAGAAGAGAATGCCCATCGCCCACAGCCAGAAGTTGTCGAAGCATGAGCTTTCAGCGGCGAAGTCGTAGAGATTCTTGGCATTTCCTACGAAGGCATTGAAGAAATGCCCCATCTTTCCGAAGTCGTCGAAATAGAAGATACCCCATCCTATGACTATTAGCAATAGACTGTAGATATGGAGGAATATTCCAGGAATGCGATCTTTGACCTTGAGCAAAGTGTATTTCTCTGATAAAACGATAAAACCAAAGTAGATACCCCAAAGGATGAAGTTCCAGCTTGCTCCATGCCACATACCTGTCAAGAACCATACGACAAGGATGTTGAGAGGTTGGTGACGGCGATTGCCACCCATAGGGATATAGACGTAATCGCGGAAGAAACTTCCCAAAGACATGTGCCACTTGCGCCAGAAATCGGTGATGGATGTGCAACAATATGGGTGCTTGAAGTTCTCTGCGAAGTGAAAGCCAAGGCAACGTCCCAAACCTATCGCCATATCGCTATAGCCAGAAAAATCGAAGAAAATCTGTAGGGTGAACGCCAAGATTCCCACCCATGCTCCAAATGTAGAGAGATTGTTTAAGCCATTCACCAAGAATTGATCCGCAATCTCCGAGAATTGGTTGGCGAGGATGACCTTCTTGCCCAAACCGATCAAGAACCGATAGATTCCTTCTACTAAATCATATTGGGTGACCTTGCGCTCCTTGATTTCCAATGCCACAATGTCGTATCTGACGATAGGTCCCGCTATCAATTGAGGGAACATGGAAATATAGAGTAACAAGTCCATGAATCGTCTTTGCGCTGGTGCTTCTTTGCGATAAACATCTATCAAGTAAGAAATGGACTGGAAGGTATAGAAACTAATGCCAATTGGCAATGAAATCTTAGGGATGCCCACTGGGATGCCGATATGGTTCAATGTGGTAGCGAAGAAGCCTGCATACTTGAATGTTCCAAGCAAGAGTATATTACAAGCCAAACCCATTACCAAGGCTTTCTTGCGATGCTCGTTTTGACTATCAATGCCCAATCCTGCAAAATAGTTGATTAAAACACTGATAAGCATTAAAAACACATAGACAGGTTCGCCCCATGCGTAGAATATCAGTGAGAATAGTACCAAGATCGCATTGCGCACATTGGCTGGGTGTTCGCCGTACGAGAAGACCTTCTTGTCAACCCAATATGCCAATAGGTAGCATAGCATGAAGGCTGGCAGGAAAGCGAAGATGAAAAACAAATCGGAAAAAACCATTTCTTTACTTTTATATTTTATTGATTAATTACTTTTGTGTCTATATTGTGTTGTATGCCTATACCTCTAGGTTTATCGATCATTTACCTATTTATCTTCTTTATTTTTAAAATTGTAAGATGCTCTCTATCTGATGGGCGATAAAATAACCATTGCGTCGTGCTCCCTCCTTATTAGTATGGATGCCATCGGAAGTAAATCTTTTCACAGACAGTTCTCTACCTGCATAGACACTTCCTTGATAATCCAGTCGGATGGTGGCCAAGCTCATGTACCTGCCACACTCTTCGATGATGTTTCCTACCTGTCGAATCCCCGTGACACCTGCCTTGGCAGCTTGCATGGGTGTAATCAATATGATTTGGGCATAGGGAAAGGCTTCCATCAACTTCTCGCAAGAAAACCTGACTGATTCTGCCAAGGAAGTGACTTGTCCGACTTTCTTGGATGTGATGCTTTGTGGAGACGAAAAGACTTGCTGCGGTGTCTTCGAGAAGAGTTGGGGTCTGGAAGTCTTAAACCAAGCATCGTTGGTTCCTGCCATGATGATAATCAGTTCTGGCGTGACATCATTCCCTTTTTGGGTGCTTTCAATAAGACGAAGCACTTGATTGTAGATGACGTTATTGTCGCCTAGTTTCTCTGTATATTCCGTTAGATTAATTCTTGTTGATGAAGTGTTTGTCCAAGTGGCACCACTTCGGGCGTAGCTTTTACATGAGGCAGGAGCAAATCTTTCCTTGAACCATTTGCTCCAACCTGTATCCTTGTCGCAGTTTTCTCCCCCGATAAATGTGTTGGAGTCTCCCAATAACGCTACATGTATTTGTGGATGACTAGCTGCTTTCACCTCCCATACCCAGCAGCAAGCCCACAAAACGAAAACGATTTTCAATATTACTTTCATTTATGAATCTAACCTATTTCATTTCTAATTCTACCCTATTTAGATAATGAACTCGCTTGATTCGAGCGAGTCTTCAAATCGGGTGCAAATTTACGATTTTTTTCCAGATTGTGCAAACTTTTTAAATACAAATGTATAGGATAGAAACAATATTATGGAATTCTTATCATCTAAAACCTCTGAAAGTCCAAAAGTTCTAAGCCCTGGGGAGATGGCATGGATTTAATGCGCCCTGAAAGGGCAATCAGCTCCAAGCCTAGGGCAACGCCCTAGGTCAGTAGCCATTTATAAAAACGCCCTGAAAGGGCAAAAGCAATTCATTATCAATGCTTTTGCCCTTTCAGAGCGACTTTTGTTTATGAAACATTACCCAGGGCATTGCCCTGGGCTTGGGGCTTTTGGGCATTCAGCCCGACAAATCATAGTGTTTTTTCTATTCCCAAAATATGTCTATTCGATACCAAACAAGGCTTTCAAACCTCCATCGACACCGGAGAAGCCCATGAACGCCAAACTCAGGAGAGATGCTGTGACGAGCACGATAGCCATACCTTGCATGCCCTTAGGAATACGAACCAATGCTTGCTGCTCACGAATGCCTGCAAAGACGATGAGCGCCAATGCGAATCCCAATGCAGTAGAGAACGCATATACCACGCTCTCCAATAAGTTGAAGTCCTTTTGGATAACCAAAATAGCCACACCCAGGACTGCACAGTTGGTCGTAATCAAAGGCAGGAAGATTCCCAGTGCCTGGTAAAGTGCAGGAGACACCTTCTTCAAGATAATCTCCACCATCTGAACCAACGCTGCAATTACGAGGATGAACGACAACGTCTGAAGGTATTGCAAACCGAATGGATCGAGCACATATTTCTGAACCAACCAGGTGATAATGGTAGCCAAAGTCAAGACAAAGGCGATGGCGCCACCCATACCCATGGCGGTATCAATCTTCTTCGATACGCCCAGGAATGGACAAATACCGAGGAACTGCGACAAGACGATGTTGTTGACGAATATCGCAGAGATAAATATCAATAAATATTCCATCATTTCTAACTCCTAACTTTATTAAATATTGCAATGATATATCCCAATGTCAAGAAGGCACCTGGAGGCAAGATGAACACCAAGATGTTCGTGGTCTCTGGCAACAAGGCTACACCGAAGAGGCTGCCTGCACCTAATATCTCACGGGCACAACCTAACAAGGTCAATGCGAGGGTGAATCCCAAGCCGCATCCTAAACCGTCAAAAAGACTTGCCAATGGGCTGTTCTTGGCTGCAAAGCTCTCAGCACGACCGAGGATGATACAGTTCACTACAATCAGAGGAATGTAGATACCCAAAGCTTGGTTGATGCTATCTGGTGCATACGCACTCATGAACATCTGCAAGATGGTAACGAAGGCTGCTATCACAACGATAAACACTGGGATGCGAACCATATCCGGGGTGATTTTCTTAATGCAAGAAATCACGAAGTTGGTACAAATTAGCACCGCCATAGTCGCCAAGCCCATGGAGAGGCCGTTGATGGCACTTGTGGTGGTAGCCAAGGTAGGACACATACCAAGGAGCAACACGAAGGTTGGGTTCTCCTTGATGAGTCCGTTCATCAAAATCTTAATATTACTCATACTGGCTTATCCTTTCTTTACTTTTGTAGCTCCGCTCTGCGCATCGGCACCTTTCTGTGCGTATGCAGCGTATGCTTGGTTAATAGCCTTGAGGAAAGCGCGGCTCGTGATGGTTGATGCCGTGATGGCATCTACGGCGTTGCCGCTCTTGTCGTCCTTGCTCACATGGAGGTCACCGTCCTTGGGAGTCTTGCCGATGACGCTGCCCTTTCCGTCTTTCTGAAACCAAGTGGCAGCCTTGGCACCCAAACCTGGAGTCTCCGAAGTCTGGAGAATGGTGTAGCCCAATATCTTTCCATCGTTGTCAAAACCTACGAGTACCTTGAGGTCGCCGCCAAATCCACCTGTGGTGCTTTCTACGGCTGCACCGAGTGAAGCACCGCCTTTGTCGGAGCACTTGTGGATGGTAAATGTCACCTGCTTGCCATCGATGGTTTGCTGTACCTCTTCTGGTTCTGCTACCTGAAGCTCGTCAGTGCCCATGACGCTCTTGATGCCGGCAGCCAATGACTGCTCAGCCTTCTGGGCGATAGGTCCCGAGGTGATATGGTTGACGTATGCGAGGATAGCACCTACGATGAGTGCGACACCTACCAACACGAGAACCATGTTCTTCAATGATGATTCTAATTTCTGCATGTCTCTTCCTCCTTATTTCTTAGCAGGCTTCTCCCCGAAGCGCTTTGGTTTTACATATGTGTTAATAAGAGGTGTGAACGCATTCATGATAAGAATGGCGAATGACATACCTTCTGGATAACTACCCCAGTTACGGATGATGATGGTCAGGAGACCGATGCAAACACCGTAGATGAGCTGACCCTTGTGAGTCATTGGGGAAGTCACGTAGTCTGTGGCCATGAAGATGGCACCAAGCATCAAACCTCCACTCAGGATGACTGCGAATGGATTGGCATACACAGGATTTGCCAAGTGCATCAAACCGCTGAATACGAATACCGTGGCGATGATGCTTACTGGTATGTGCCAGGTGATGATCTTCTTCCAGAGCATATATGCCAAACCCAACAAGAGGGCGATGGCGCAAACCTCACCGGTCGTACCGGCACCGAACCCGTCGCCGGTAGCTCCGAAGAGCATGCTCAAGGAATCAGGAAGCTGATTCAACACTGAACTGTCACCGGTCTTGATGGCGGTCTTCATGATGGCGAGCGGTGTCGCTGCGGTGGTAGCATCCGTGTAGTTGAGCAACTGCCCCGCGACTGGCCACGATGTCATCTGAGCTGGGAAGCTGACGAGCAAGAAACAACGACCTACCAGCGCAGGGTTGAAAGGATTGTTTCCCAGTCCGCCGAAAGTCATTTTTCCTACACCGATGGCAAAGAGCGCACCGATAATGATGATCCAGAGTGGAAGGTTGCTAGGCAAGTTCATGCCGAGCAAGAGACCCGTGATGATGGCAGAGCCATCCATGATGCTGGTCTCTTCCTTCAAGAGATATTTGGTGATTGCCCACTCGAAGAAGACGCAGGCTGCCACAGAGGTAAGCAGAACGACTGCCGAACCCAAGCCGAAGAAGTACAATGAGGCGAGAATGGCTGGCACGAGTGCGATAATCACACCGTACATATTTTTCTCCACGCTCTCATTGCCATGGGCATGTGGCGATAATGATACTATTAATTTACTCATTTCTTATTGAAATTTCTTGTTGAAATCTGATTTGAATTCCGTTGTACAAGTTTACTTCTTAGATATCCCTGTACAAGATTACTTCTTGGCGTTACGAGCCTTGATGATGCCCATGACTGCGCCCTTGCCAGCAAGGATGTTGTCGAGGATAGGACGATGTGACGGACAGGTGAACTGGCAGGAACCACAGGAGATACAGGAAGTGATGTCCTCGGCTTCCAATCGCTCATAGTCCTTCATCACGCTCAAGGTAGCCAACAAGTATGGCTCCAAGCCCATCGGACAAGCCTCCACGCACTTGGCGCAACGGATACAAGGTTGAGCCTTCTTGCGATGAGCCTCGGCATCAGTCAACACGGTGATGGAGTTGGTACCCTTGGTTACTGGTACGTCCAAGCTAATGACAGCCTTACCCATCATCGGACCACCTGCCAACACCTTGTTGTCTCCCTCTGGCAATCCGCCGCAAGTCTCTATCATCTGTGAGAATGGCGTTCCCATGCGCACGAGAAAGTTGCCTGGGTTCTTGATTTGCTTACCCGTCACGGTCGTATAACGCTCGAACAAAGGCTTGTTCTTCATAACTGCCTGATAAACAGCGAATGCAGTACCTACGTTCTGAACTATCGCTCCAACGTTGACCGGAATGGCTGGAGGAGCTGGAACCTGACGGCGAATCACTGCGTCAACCAACTGCTTCTCTCCTCCCTGAGGATACTTCTTTGCCAATGGGACTATCTCGATGCGAGAATCGTTGGCTGTCTTTTCCTCAAAGAGTTGGATGGCAGCAGGCTTGTTGTCCTCTATACCGATATAACCCTTCTCTACCTTGGCAGCCTTCATCAAGAGGTTCAAGCCTACGAGAATCTCGTCAGCATGTTCCATCATCAAGCGATAGTCGGCAGTGATATAAGGTTCACATTCCACACCGTTGATGATGACGCACTCAGCCTTTGCGCCTGGAGGAGGACAAAGTTTGATGAACGTAGGGAAGCCTGCACCACCCATACCTGTGACACCAGCCACCTTGATGCGGTTGACGATTTCCTCAGGTGTAAGTTCCGGATGACTTTCTATGGTCTCCAATTTATCGGAGCGGTCAATGCTCTCCTCCCACTCGTCTCCTTCCACATTGATGATGATACATGGCTTGCGATAGCCTGTGGCATCAATAGATGCATCTACCTTGAAAACTGTTCCAGAGACAGAACTATATATAGGAGCACTCACGAAACCACCGGCTTCAGCTATCAGGGTACCCACTTTCACCTTGTCGCCCTTGGCGACAACAGGTTTGGCTGGAGCACCAATGTGCTGACCTAGTGGAAAGATAGCCTGCTTGGGAAGAGCTGCCACCTGGGTAGCCATCTCTGCGGTAATCTTATTCTCGTCTGGGTGTACTCCACCGATTCTAAAAGTTCTCAAATTCATGCTTGTTCCTCCTTCTTTTCTTCGGCAGCAGCCTTAGGAGCGGCAGGTGCTTCCTGTGCAGGAGCAGCTTCTGCGGCTGGCTTCGCCTTCTTAACTGGGAAATTAACTTTTACGAGAGCACCCGTTGGACACTCATCTACACATTTGGTACACATACGGCACTTGTTGAAATCGACATAAGCCACGTTGTTCTCGACAGTGATGGCCTCAAACTTGCAGACTTTCTGGCACTTGCCGCATCCGATGCAAGCAGCGCTACAAGCCTTTCTTGCCACAGCACCCTTGTCTTTGTTGACGCAACGCACATAGACGCGACGACCCTTCGGACCCTTCTTGCGAAGTTCGATGATGTGACGTGGACAAGCCTTGGAGCAAGCACCGCAACCCGTACACTTCTCTTCATCTACCTCAGGGAGACCTGTCTCCGGGTTGATGGCAATAGCTCCGAACTGGCAGGCAGCGACACAGTCGCCGCAACCGAGGCAACCGAATCCACAACCCGTCTCGCCAGCACCACAAGAGTTCATGGCGGCGCAAGTGTGCAAACCATCATACTCGGCGATGCGGGGGCGATGCTCGCAAGAGCCATTACAACGAACTACCGCTACCTTGGCTTCTGTATTGGCTACAGCGATTCCAAGGAGGTCGGCTACTTTGCCCATCACGTCGGCACCACCTACAGGACACATCAATCCTTCGATGCTGCCAGCATCAGCACCCTTGACCAAGGCCCCAGCCATGCCTGAACAACCAGCAAAGCCACAACCACCACAATTGGCGCCAGGAAGCAGTTCTGCTACCTGTCCCAGTCGAGGATCCTCTTCGACGGCAAACTTCTTGGAAACACCAAAGAGCACCAGCGCAGCAATGAGTGCGATGGCTCCAAGTACCAAGATTGCAATCAAAATGAAATTCATAATTGTTTGTATTTGTTTTAGTTATTTTATCTCAAATGTCAATTTCCTCTTCAGCTGATTTCTCAGCAGATAGAGAGTCAAGTAATATGGAACCAAGATTCCTAATGCCGACAATGCTGCCATTCCCTCCGACTGCGTCACTTGGAGAACGATGATCAATGCAGCCACCATCAGCAGCAAGGGAAGGAGATAGCCATAAAAACTGGCCTTGAAACCTACCGAGACATCAGCTTCGACCATTACAGGGTCGCCAATTTGGAAGGATTGTCCCTGATGGATGGGTACTTCGATCAACTTCTCCTTGGTCTCGGAAGCGTTGCAATGGGAAGCTACTTTGCATCCACTACACGCCGAAGACTGAAGAATGCGAACCTTTACGCATCCCTCCTCAATCATATCAATGATTCCTGTATGTTTTATCTTGTCGCTCATAGTTTTTGTACAATATCATGATTGCACTTTCTTTCATTTGCATATTGCAAAGTCGAGTTGGCAATTTCTTAGGTGCAAAGATAATACTTTATTTAGGAATGACAAAATAATGTTGCTTTTTTTGCGCAAAAAGAAGCGTAAACGTTTTCTGATGTGTTTTTTTTGTCCACAATCATGGAAAAACTTTTTAGCAATTGGAGTTTTTTCGGATTTTATTTGTACTTTTGTCCCATCATTCATCAATAATACCATATTTATGGCTAAGATTAGAAATAAATTGTTATTAGGTCTTTCTTTGGGACTGAGTGTTTCGATGGCTCATGCCCAGAAAGGTGTGGAACATTTCAATGTCACTCTCTTCGGCAACACCGACTCTTTGCGTGGCGCGAAATTGAGTCTTTTGACCAATGTCGTCAAGAAAGATATGCAGGGTCTCCAGTTGTCTGGCTTGACGAACTTTGCGCCTGTAGTTAACGGTGTTCAGATAGGACTTCTCAGCAATGCCTCTACTTCCGAATTGCGTGGCGTCCAGTTGGCTGGTATCACCAACGTAGCCATGGGCATCAAACGAGGCATCCAACTCTCTGGTGCTTCCAATGTTTGCTCTGGCTACATGAGAGGTATTCAAGCCGCGATGTACAACTACGCAGATACCCTCAATGGTTCACAAATCGGCTTTTTCAATACTTGTGTCAGTCATCCGAGGGGCGTGCAGATTGGCATCATCAACTATAGTCGAGACACCGTGGCCCACAAGATAGGATTGGTCAACATCAATCCCAAGACTCGCATAGATTTGATGGCATACGCCGGTACTTCTTCAAAGTTCAATCTTGCCGTTCGCTTTCGCAACAAGAGTACTTATAATATAATAGGTATAGGTACGCATTACATGGGATTGGACAAACGATTCTCTGGGGCTGTTTACTATCGCATTGGTCAATATTTCCAACTTTCGCCTCGTTTCTCCCTGAGCGGTGACTTAGGCTATTATCATGTGGAAACATTCGAGGAGCATTCCTCCGAGAAGCCGCAGCGATTGTATTCCCTGCAGGCTCGCATCAATGCGGACTATCAATTGGGCCAATATACCTCCCTCTTTGCTTCTGTGGGATATGGAGATACCCGATATTATCATCACAATCGACACTATCGAGACAGGGCTTTGGTAGAAGGGGGCGTGGCATTCCGCCTGATGAGAAGCAACACCCTCAAAAATGCTGAGAGTTCCATATCCCATCAGGAAGATGATTTGCTGAGCCAACAGGCTGCGTACCTTCCAGCCACTGACAGTTTGATGATGGTCTATGCTTTCAATGACCCTTCTCGTCAGAAGAAGCATCCTTGGAAAGCTGCCTTGGAGGCTTTTTGCATCAATGTCGGCGTGCAATGCTTCGACCAATTTGTGATGAACGAGGATTTTGCCAAGATTTCCTTCCATAGCATCAAGCATAACTTAGAGACGGGATTTGTATGGGACAACGACCAGTTCTCCACAAATCTTTTTGCGCATCCGTACCATGGTGGATTGTACTTTAATGCCGCTCGTAGTCATGGGATGAATTTCTGGCAGTCTATCCCCTATTCTTTCTGCGGAAGTTTGATGTGGGAAACGACTTGCGAGATTGAACCACCAGCTATCAATGACTTGATGGCGACAACCTTTGGCGGTGTTTGCATTGGCGAGGTGACCCATCGCATCAGCAACTTGGTTTATGATGATAGACAAAGGGGATTTAAACGCTTCCTTCGAGAACTCTTGGGTGCTGTCACTTGTCCCATCAAGGAGTTGAACCGTATCATCAGTGGAGATGCGTGGCGTGTGCGTGACAAGTATTACAAGTATCATGACTACCAGCAACTTCCGGTCAACTTTTCAGTTTCGGCTGGTTATCGTTACTTGGCAGACAACAACTCGCTTTTCCGTGGAGAGGGAAATCCATACATCAACCTCAACTTGATTTATGGTGATCCTTTCGATGAGAATACCAACAAGCCTTATGATTTCTTCACGACCGACTTGACGTTTGGTCTTAGTAGCAACCAGCCGCTCATCACATCCGTGCATTTGTTAGGCCGATTATGGGGAGCTCACGTTCTGGAAAACAAGGATATGATGATTCAGTTCGGAATTTTCCAACATTTCAACTACTACGATTCTCAACCTGTCAAGGATGGAACAAACGAGGTGCCATATCGCATTTCAGAAGCAGCATCCGTCGGTCCTGGCATTCTCTGTAGCTTCCCATCCGTCGGTAATCTGACGAAGTTGCAACAAAGTTTGTTCCTGGATGGCATCATCCTAGGTGGTAGCCTGACGGATTACTATAATGTGATAGACAGGGACTACAACATGGGTAGCGGCTATAGCGTCAAGATTAAGACTTTGATGGAGTTCAACAAGGTTGGGAGTTTGAAGATTGGTGCTGACTACTATCGAATATTCACTTGGAAAGGATACGAACACAAGGATTTGGAACATACCGACCCACTTTATCTCAATGCGCAAGGAGACAAAGGCAATGCTTCTCTCTTGGTTACGGATATGCAATTGCTTCTGAATCTCTCCAAGCATCTCAGCCTAGACCTTGGTGCATCCTATTATTGGAGATATACCTACTATTCATTCCATGACAATGTGAAGTCTCGCACGTTTGACACGCATATCGGATTGCAATATAAAATCTAGAGACAAAAAATCGCCCTGAAAGAGCAAAAGCATCTTCATATACGTTGCTTTTGCCCTTTCAGGGCGAACTTTTTATAGTTGTATCATTAATTGTTGACACTACCGCCAACAATATCAAGCAATTCATTCGTAATGGCTTGTTGACGACTCTTGTTGTACTGCAAGTTGAGCTCACGCAAGAGTTCATCGGCGTTATCTGTAGCGGTTTGCATGGCTACCATTCGGGCAGCATGCTCACTAGCTTGACTATCCAGCAAGGCTGTGAATACCATCAAGTGCAATTGCTTTGGAATCAAGACACCCAAAACCGTCTCCAAGTCAGGCTCCACGATGAAGTCATCATTGAGAGGCTTGGCCTCTGTAGTTTCACGTTCTTGATTTTCCTGCTTCTTGCGCAAGTATTCCTGAGCCTTGGCCGTAGCCACGTTGGAAGTCAAGTCTCGGTCGTTGTCCTCTCCTATTGCCTCGGTTGAAAGGTCAATAGGCAAGAATGTCTTGCGAGTCAGTATCTGCGAGCCCGCACTCTTGAAATGATGATAAATCATCTCTACACGGTCAAGTTCGCCTTTGGCATACTTCTTGGCAAGCTCTCTTGCTATCTCTGAACAATCACTTGAATTGGGTTTGTCTGCCAGTTCCGTGAAGTCACCGGCAGATTTCAAGCCAAGCTTTTGAACTTTCTCAGCAACTTTTCGACCTATTGGATAAATCGTGATGTCGTCAATGCCTTGAGCCTTATACTCATCCACCGTTTGCACCATCATCTTGATAACGTTGGCGTTGAAACCACCGCACAGCGAACTGTTGGAACTGAATACGACAAGAGCCACACGCTTGGTTTCCTTGTGCTCCAATTCAAACTCGCTCTGTGCGGAAGGAGTACTAACCAAGAAACTCTTGAGGATATGCTCCAACATATTCTCGTATGGCAACATATTCTGTATGGCCACTTGAGCATGATGCAACTTGCTGGAAGCCACCATCTTCATGGCACTCGTAATCTTACGGGTGCTGTTGACGCTGGCTATACGAGTTTTGATCTCTTTTAATGACGGCATAGGCTATTACGCTTTATATTGTCCTGCTACGTTAGCCATGGTCTCCTCGATAACCTTGATGGTATCATCGGTGAGTTTGCCTTCTGCCAAAGTCTGAATGGCGTCGGCATGCTGGCTGCGCATGGCATCCAAGAACTGATCCTGGCATTCACGCACCTTGTCCATAGGTACCTCGTGCATCAATCCGTGTACACCACAGTACAGGATAGCTACCTGCTCACCTACTGGCATAGGGCTATATTGAGGCTGAATCAGCAATTTGTCATTCTTACGACCACGGTCCAAAGTCATGGCTGTGACGGCATCCATATCGCTGGAGAACTTAGAGAAGGACTCCAACTCACGATACTGAGCCATATCAATCTTCAAGGTACCTGCCACCTTCTTCATACTCTTGATTTGAGCAGAACCACCCACACGAGATACGGAGATACCTACGTTGATGGCTGGACGGAAACCTTGGTTGAAGAGGTCTGTCTCCAAGAATATCTGACCGTCAGTGATGGAAATCACGTTGGTTGGGATATATGCGGAAACGTCGCCTGCCTGGGTCTCGATGATAGGAAGTGCGGTCAAAGAACCACCACCCTTTACGTGACCCTTCATGCACTCTGGAAGGTCGTTCATCTGCTCTGCTACCTCCTGCTGGTCGTTGATACGTGCTGCACGCTCCAACAAACGAGAGTGGAGATAGAACACATCGCCAGGGTAAGCCTCACGTCCTGATGGACGGCGAAGAATCAAGGAAACCTCACGATAAGCCACAGCCTGCTTGCTCAAGTCATCATATACGACGAGGGCTGAGTAACCACGGTCGCGGAAATACTCACCGATGGCTGCACCTGCGAATGGAGCATAATACTGCATGGCCGCTGGGTCTGCTGCAGTAGCGCTGACGATGATGGTATAAGGAAGAGCACCATGCTCTTTCAGGTTCTGTACCAATGCTGCCACGGTAGAAGCCTTCTGACCAATGGCTACATAAATACAATACACAGGTTTGCCTGCTTCATAGAAGCTCTTCTGGTTGATGATGGTATCTACTGCGATGGCAGTCTTACCTGTCTGGCGGTCACCGATAATCAACTCACGCTGACCACGACCGATAGGAATCATGGAATCGACAGCCTTCAAACCTGTCTGAAGAGGTTCCTTCACGGGTTGACGATAGATCACACCTGGAGCCTTTCGGTCCAATGGCATCTCGAAGGCTCCTGTGAGGTCGATGTCGCCTTGTCCATCAATAGCTTGACCCAAAGGATTAACGACACGACCTAAGAAGTTGTCGTTCACACGAATAGAGGCGATACGATGGGTACGTTTCACGCTCTGTCCTTCCTTGATGCCAGCAGTAGGACCCAATAAGACGCAACCTACATTGTCTTCCTCCAAGTTCATGACGATAGCCATCGTGCCATTCTCGAACTCAAGAAGTTCGTTGGCCTCTGCGTTTCTAAGACCATAGATACGAGCCACACCATCACCGACGGTGAGCACGGTACCTACCTCGTCAAATTTCTCAGAGCCATTGACCTCCTGGAGTTGTTGCTGAAGTACCTCAGACACTTCACTTGGTTTAATTTTATCTGACATTATTACTTCTTTTAAATTAGATTTTTAACTAGAAACTCATGAAGAGAAAAGCACTTGAATTCTTCACTCTTCGTTCTTCACTCTTCACTTATCTCCTACTTTTTGAGCTGTGTCAGGATGGTGTTGAGCTTCGTCTTGACGCTCGCATCCATTCTGTAAGTATCATATTCGAGGATGAAACCACCGATGATGTCGGGGTTCACCTCGGTTTTGAACTCCACAGTACCTTGCGTTCTGCTCTCCACCATCTTGCGCATCTTGGCCTCCGTTTCGGGAGAGACGGCAGTGGCGGTGGTCAGTTTACCACGGATGATATTCTTCTGTTTCCTGTAAAGAGTGATATACGAAGCAGCCATGAATTGCAGGGTGCTCTCCCTATCCTCCTTCAGTACGAGTGCAATGAATTTCTTGCTCAATTCCGAAGGCTTCTCGCCTAGGGCTGTTGTAAGAAGTTTTTGCTTCTTGTCCTTGCCGAGCATAGGGTTGTCTATCGTAAATCTCAGTTCAGGCACGTCGATGTAGCTCTTGAAGAGTGTCTGCATCTCCTGATAAACCTGATCTTCGAGCTTCATGCTGAGTGCGCTCTTGATGAGTGCCCTGGCATATCGCACCGATATTACACCTATATCCATAAGCTTTACTATTTGTTGTCAGAAGAAACCTCATCCAGCAGTCGATTTATCATATCCATCTGGGACTTGTCGTCGGAAAGTTTCTCACGGAGTACTTTCTCTGCGATTTGCACTGAGAGTTCAGCTACCTGTGTACGAATCTCACGGATGGCATTCTGCTTTTCGTTTTCAATCTGAGCCTTGGCATCAGAAAGAAGACGTGCACCCTCCTCGCGAGCCTTGTCCTGTGCTTTCTCGACGATAGCGTCGCGAGTTTCAGCTGCTTCCTTGAGGATGACAGCTTGCTGCTCGCGGGCTTCCTTCAGAATGGATTCACCTTCTTTTTGGATATTGGCAAGCTTCTCATTGGCCTCGTGAGCTTTCTTCAAGCTCTCGTCGATGTAAGCCTTGCGATCGTTCACCATCTTGACGATGGCTGGGAATCCAGCCTTCCAGAGGATGATGAAGACGATGATGAAGACCAACGTCATCCAGAAAAGCAAACCGCTATCAGGAATCAATAAATCCATATATACTGGTTAAAGTTTTACTTAAACGATTTTGTTATTTTGTCTCTGATTACATGACAATTGCCAAGATGGCGATGATGACTGCGAAGAATGCAACACCCTCAACCAATGCAGCTGCGATAATCATTGAAGAACGGAGGTCGCCCATCTTCTCTGGTTGGCGAGCCATAGCGTCCATTGCCTGACCACCAATACGACCAATACCAATACCTGCGCCAATTGCGGCAAGACCTGCGCCTACTGCGGCACCCAACTTTGCAACTTCTGCTGCCAATAAAAGTGATAACATAATCTTAAAATTTAAGTTGTTAATATTTTCTGTTTATAAATTCTTGTTACTTTGCCATTGCTGGCATAATTGTTTAGCCTTTCGTAGCAATTACTTTGCCATTTCAGGCTCTGGCTCATGTACATGTGCCAGTGAGATGAATACTGCACTCAGCATGGTGAATACCAATGCCTGGATGTAGCTTACCAATACTTCGAGGAGCATCATGAAGGCGCTCATCGCAACACTTACGATTGTCATACCTGTTCCTGCCACGTAGTTGGCGATCGCATTCTCACTGATGTTGAACATAATGAAAATGATTGCCGCAAAAGACAAGGCGATTGCGTGACCTGCCATCATGTTGGCGAAGAGTCGGATAATCAGAGCCAATGGTTTCGTGAAGATTCCAAATAGCTCAATGAATGGCATCAATGGCACTGGCACCTTCAACCACGTCGGTACTTCTGGCCAGAAGATTTCCTTCCAATATTCCTTGGTACCTGTCACATTGGTGATGATGAACGTCGTAACGCCGAAGAAACAGGTACATGCTATGTTACCTGTCAGGTTTCCACCGCCTGGAGGGAATGGTACGATACCCATGATGTTGGCTACAAAGATGAAGAAGAAGCATGTAAGCAACCATGGTGCGTACTTCGGTGCTTCTTTTCCGAGCGTAGCCTTGATGACATCGTCATAAACTGACATGATGAACATGTGCATCAATCCCACAAATCCCGACGGAGCAGGGTCGTCCACCTTATGCTTCTTGCACCAGCGAGCTGGAACCAAGACACATATCAACAAGATGATAGCATCAATGAAGAGTACGCAAACTGTCTTCGTGATGGATAGGTCGAGAGGCTTCACTTCCTCGCCGCCTACTTTCTCTACAATCTTGTTGGGATTACTCTGCGCTTCACTGTTCTTGATGACCAAGTTGTACGGACCCGGACGGTCGCCGTTGGCATCTTTCTCCTCAGAAAACTCTGAGCTTGAGAATACATGCCAGCCACTGGTGGTCTTGACAATGATAGGCAGGTTGATCACTACGGGATGATCTCCTATCTTCGTGATATGCCATTCATAAGAATCCTTGATATGACCCCACAATATCTCTTTCACATCAATGTTCTCCTTGGCCGACACCTGCAGAGGAGCCAACGTGAAGAGGAGCATTGCCATCAAGAGGAATTGCTTGAGATATTTCATAATCGTTAATTCTTACTTTAATTTATTATTCTTTTTCTCTGCACGAGCAAAGAAGATACAATCGAATACGAGAAGCACTACATAAAACAAGGCAAAGATAGCAGTGAATCCAAGAATGTTGGACTTATCGCAAACTACCACGTAGATGAGGAATACAACTGCCGCTGCCATCATCTTCATTGCCGACGCTGCCAAATAGAACTTGGCGAGATTGGCAGGAGAAGATTTGGCTATGGCTTGCCATGCCTCACCGTAAGCGACACTTGAGACAAGCGAGAATATTGCGCTCACTACCAATGGATTAACCACTTGTGGAAGAATGCTGTCGCATAAAGCGGAAACTCTGCAACCGAAGAGAATGGCCAGTGCCAAGCCTGCTGTCAGCCATAGAGAGATTTGCTTATAGCGAAGACCCGTCTGTCTGATGATTTGTCTGCGAATAACTTCTTCTTTTTCCATGAATTATGATACTTCTACACAGAGGCTTACTTCGTTTTTCTTGACTTCCACGAATCCGCCCTGGATATTCAATTGTTGTTTACCTTCTTGGGTCGTGTATTCCACCTTGCCCACTTCGAGCGAAGAGATGATTGGAGCATGGTCTTTCAGAATCTCGAACGAGCCGAGCGTTCCTGGAACCAAAACGCTTTCCACCTCACCTTGGAATACAATCTTCTCGGGAGAAACTATCTTTAATTTCAGCATAGTCCTAATCTTTAAATGTTAAGTGTTAAGTGTTAAATGTTAAATGACTAGTGTCAAATCTCACAAACGATTCTATCATTTGAATTCTTCACTCTTCACTCTTCACTCTTCACTTAATCATAACTACGCCTGTGCAGCTGCGAGCAACTGCTTAGCCTTCTCCTTGGCATCCTCGATAGTACCTACGTTGAGGAACGCCTGTTCTGGAAGGTCATCGACCTCGCCGTCCAAGATGGCGTTGAAGCCCTTAATCGTCTCCTCGATTGGTACCATCACACCCTTCAAACCGGTAAACTGCTCTGCCACGGTGAATGGCTGACTCAAGAAACGCTGTACACGACGTGCGCGGTTCACGGTCAACTTATCTTCATCGGAGAGTTCGTCCATACCGAGGATGGCGATGATGTCCTGCAACTCATTGTATCTCTGCAACAACTGCTTAACTCGTTGAGCACAGTCATAGTGAGCCTTGCCTACAATCAGTGGGTCAAGGATACGAGAAGTAGAACCCAGTGGATCAACGGCTGGATAGATACCCAAAGAAGCGATCTTACGAGAAAGCTCTGTCGTTGCATCCAAGTGAGTAAAGGTGGTGGCTGGAGCTGGGTCCGTCAAGTCGTCGGCTGGCACATAGACAGCCTGTACGGAAGTGATGGAACCATTCTTCGTAGAAGTAATACGCTCCTGCATGGCACCCATCTCAGAAGCCAAAGTTGGTTGGTAACCTACAGCGGAAGGCATACGGCCCAGCAATGCGGATACCTCGGAACCTGCCTGGGTGAAACGGAAGATGTTATCAATAAAGAACATGATGTCGGCAGCCTCGCCGTTCTTGCCTCCGTGATCACGGAACTCCTCAGCGACCGTCAGACCTGAGAGCGCAACCGAAGCACGTGCCCCAGGTGGCTCGTTCATCTGACCATAGACAAGCGTAGCCTGGCTCTTGGCGAGCTCCTCAGGATCGACGAGCGAGAGATCCCATTTGCCTTCCTCCATGGCTTTCTTGAACTTGTCGCCATACTTGATAACGCCTGATTCGAGCATATCACGAATCAAGTCGTTACCCTCACGAGTACGCTCACCCACACCTGCAAACACAGAGTAGCCGTTGTGGCCCTTGGCGATGTTGTTGATCAACTCCATGATAAGCACGGTCTTGCCTACGCCGGCACCACCGAACAAACCGATCTTACCACCCTTCATGTAAGGTTCGAGCAAGTCGATGACCTTGATGCCAGTGGCAAGCATTTCTTTGTGAGTTGACAACTCATCAAACTTAGGAGCTTCACGGTGAATAGGATAAGCACCTTTCATGTCCAACTCTTTCATACCATCAATAGGCTGTCCGATGACATTCATCATACGGCCCTTGATTTGCTCTCCGGCTGGCATGACGATAGGGCTGCCCGTTGGGACAACCTCCAAGCCACGCTGCAAGCCATCGGTATTGTCCATGGCAACGCAACGTACTGTATCCTCACCGATGTGCTGTTGCACCTCGATGACCAAGTCGCGTCCATCTGGGCGTTTTACCTTAAGAGCTTCGTGAATTTTTGGAAGCACTTTCTCAGGGTTCTCGCCCTTGGTATCGAAATATACGTCGATAACAGGACCGATAATCTGCGAAATGCGTCCGTTCATTTGTGACATAAGCTATAAGTTTAAATTTATTTTGTTGTTGTTTTGTTGTTTCTGTAGTTTAGCCCTGGTTTGTTTTATTTTTGCAATCAGGGCTCTCACCCATTCGATTGCAAAAGTAACAACAATTTGCGAAAACTCCAAAATTTATTCGAGTTTTATTCGCCTTTAAACCATTTTTAGTGCCGTTTAAGCCATTTTCACGATAACTTAAACGGCACATAGGGCTTGCAGACCTATTTTAGATGCTCAACTCGTCGAGCACCTTGATCAACTTACGGTCGAATGGCTTGTCTGAACGGATTGCCTCTGACAATGGTACATAGACAACCTCGTTGTTGCGTACGCCAATCATAACATTGCGCTGTCCCTGCATGATGGCCTCGATGGCACCACATCCTGTACGAGAAGCCAAGATACGATCACGTGCAGAAGGACGACCACCACGCTGCAAGTGTCCGAGGATGGAGACACGTACGTCGAACTCAGGGAACTCCTTGCGCACACGGTCTGCATAGTAAAGGGCACCGCACTTAGGACTTTCTGACACGATGACGATACAGCTCTTCTTGGATTTGCGGATACCACGTTCCATGAATTGAGCCAACTGGTCAACATCTGTGCTGTCCTCTGGGATGATGGCAGCCTCAGCACCACTTGCGATGGCACTGTTTTGCGCCAAGAATCCTGCGTCACGTCCCATCACCTCGATAAAGAAGATACGCTCGTGACTCTGGGCGGTATCACGGATACGATCGACACACTCTACGATGGTGTTCATGGTCGTGTCGTAACCGATGGTGTTATCTGTACCATAAAGGTCGTTGTCAATAGTTCCTGGGAGACCGATGCAGCAAATGTCAAACTCCCTTGCGAAGTTCATGGCACCCGTCAGGGAACCGTTACCACCGATGACCACCAAGGCGTCGATTTCTTCTTTCTGAATTGTCTCGAAAGCCTTTTGGCGTCCTTCCTCTGTCATGAATTCCTTGGAACGCGCAGTCTTGAGGATGGTACCACCAGTACCAATGATACCACTCACGTTTTCTGTGGTGAATGGTTTGATTTCATCATTGATGAGACCATCGTAACCACGATAAATAGCCTTTACGTTGAATCCGTTGTAAATGGCAGAACGAGTTACCGCACGAATGGCGGCGTTCATACCTGGAGCGTCACCTCCTGAAGTCAAAATACCTATAGTCTTAATCTTTGCCATAACTATATACCTTATTATATATTATAATGATTATTATTTTGTTTTTACATCAGCTACAGTCTAAAATACTGTAAATAGATTATCTTTGTGTATATTTCCTTACCTGGAAACCAGGTTTTGTTCCTTCCCTGGAAACTTCTCATTTTTACCTGCTATACCCTATAGAGAGTGGCATCGGAAACAGCAGATTCCAATGTTAGCTTATTAAATCAACAAACAAGTAGCTCCTGACACTAAGTTGTGGGAGAGCCAAAGAATGGCGAATCCGATGATTCCGCCTACGAGGGCCTTCCAACCGATGTTGCGGAAGAACCACCCCATGTGCATACGCTCCATCTTCATCAAGGCAAGACCACTGATGGTGCCAATACCAAGAATATTGCCTCCTGCCATTACGCAATAAGCGATGACCTGCCAGTAGATGCCGTTGCAGCTATATACCGTACTCAAGTCGGACAGAATGTCGTCCTGCCCCACCAAGTCTGGGATAGAAAAGAAATTCATGGCTGTGGCAAAATTGTCCAAGACTGTGCTTATCAACCCTGCCAAGATGCCATGAGCCCAAACGTATGGATGTGATTCGTCGATATGCAAATTCTCCGTCAGCATATCGAACGCTCCGGTTTCCTTGACCACAGCTACTGCCATCATGATTCCCATCACGAAGAGTATCATCTGGATGACACCATATTGCAACACACGTGGGGTGCGACGTTCTACCATCGCATCCATATTCATCAACTTTCTGTTGAATATTTCGTTGACTATCCAAAGAATGGACAGTACACATAAAGCTCCTAAAAATGGACTTAACTTTGTTATCGTGTGGAAGGTTGGGATAAACCACAGTCCACCGATACCCACGAATAGCATCAGCAGTCGCTGCCAAATATTGAGGCGTGTGTCATCGCCACGGTATGGCATGACAATCCACTCCGTATCCACACGTTCTGGCAACTGCCGTGAAATCAGGTAAGTTGGAATCAGCCATGCCGACAAACATGGGAGCAACAAAGACATGGAGAAGGAAGTGGCTGTCACGTGCCCCATGTTCCAGAGTACCAAACCTTCAGGGTTGCCGATGACGGTCAATGCGCCTCCGCAATTGGCTGCCAACAAGATAGCCGAGCCATAGAACATACGCTGTCTGCGGCTTGGTATGATGCCGTGCATGATGGTCAGCATCATGACGGTTGTCGTCAAATTGTCGAGATTGATGGATATGAGGAAAGTGACGATGGATAATGTCCATATCATTTTCTTGCTTTTGCGAGTACGGAGAAGTTGGCTGATGAAGTCAAAACAACCATTATTGTTGAGTATCTCCACAATGGTCATGGTAGCCAACAGGAAGAGGACGATTTCTGCAGCCCTACCGACATAAGGCAAGAAGAGAAAACGGGAAATGAAGTTCTTGACAGCAATGCTTGACGATGGAATCTCGCTCATTCCGTCGGGATGAAGGAAATGAGAATACTCGTAAGCGTGCTGGCTAGTCACAAAGTCCATGCCATAACAGATATAGAGAACCCAGCCTACCGTCCCAGCGAAAATTGCTACGGCAGCACGGTTCACCTTGGTGATATTCTCCGTCGCTATGAGGAGATATCCCATCAGTACTATGGTTAGGATGACTATTGTCATAATCGTTATATTTGCTGCAAAGATAACAATTATTCTCAAATTAACGAAAAATATGACAAGAAAATTTGTAGGCTTTAACGGAAAAGTAACAATTTAGTAGTCTTTTTTGCCTTTTTTGCCACTTATGGTTAGCAAAATGTTTGCTTATCGTTAGCGAACCATTTATTTTCTTAGCTTTCGTGTCAGTATATCGAGCACATTGGTTTTCTTTTTCAACTGATGCAAAGTGAACGACAGATGGGCAGCTGCATAAACGATGCCTATCAGCCAATAGCACCAAGCTGATACATCCATGAAAATCCACACGACCGTGCCTGCCAAGAACATGGCTTGTGGGAAAAATGTCATGACGACCTTTCGGGACAGTCGGAACGAGTAATAGGATTTGCTATATACCAGCACCCCTATCGTCTCCAAGAAATAAGCCACGAGGATTCCCAAGCCCAATCCGTTGAGATGGAGATAATGATAACCTGCAATCTCACAGGCAATCAGCAATATGACACAGCCGGATTCTTGTATGAGAAACACCCAGGACTGCCCTTTCGACAATGGCAGGTATTCGATGGGTATGTATATGGCTTTCCAAAGCATACTGACCAATGCCAACTGCGTCATACGGAGTATAACCGAAAATTCGCTGTCGTATAACAGGGGAATGCCGATGGGCAAGCCTATCAGCATGAGGGTCAGGATGGGAGTCACCAGAAGCACGTTCATCTCTATCTGCTTGTTGACGCAATCATTCTGTTCCGTGATGCTATCCGTGATGGATGAGAGGCGTGGGTAATAGTCTGCGTCCATGGCGGAGAACACCAAACCTGCATATACGACAGCCAAGGTCCATCCTGCGTTGAAGAAACCTACCTCGTCCAATCCATCTACATTATTGATAAAGGTACGAATCATAAACTCAGCTCCCGCGTTCAGAAGACCGGCTATGACGAATGCCGTGCCCAACTTGATGATATGTATTCCGTTTTTCAGGAACTTTGGAGATAAGGACACGGAATAGGGATAAAAACGCAGGGAATAGCGGAATGTTGCCAAGCACTGAGCCAGAGCCTGGAATACGAAGACGGCTATGATACCCTTTTGATTCCAAAAATAATAGATGGGCACAGAAATGACCAAGGATAAAGCAATGACAAGCAAGCTGCTGCTTGCCAACGACTTCAGTTGTCGTGTAGCCTTGAGAACAGCCATCTCTCCCGAGGCGAGAATCGTCAGTCCAACAACAGGTGACAGTAAGATGAAATGCAGAACGTGGTTTCCCCAAGTGAATGTCAATTTGTCCAGATACGGACTGAAAAGAATACAGATGAGAGAACCCAACAAAGCTGTCAACAAACTCCATGAACGAATGGACTTGATGGATGCTGATAGCTGGGCTGATTGCGATTGATACTTGGATGAAATCACCTGTACCCCACTGGTTGGAATGCCGAAGTTGGTGGCGGACACAATCATGTTGATGGTAGAATTGAAGAGAGCTACCAGACCCATGCCGTTCGCTCCCAAAAGAATCGCGGAAAATTTATTCCTAGCGATTCCGATGAGTATATTAAGTCCCTGTACGCCGCCAAAAATGCCGGTGTATTTCAAGATGCGAGAGTAGCTGTTTTCTTTTTCGATTTTGTCCATGCTATATTATAACGCATATCATCTTGTTTTATTATATGAAAGGAGACAATCTTTGAGGTAGAATATTTTTACATCTTCACTAAATCTTATTTCATGTGAAACCCCTTGGGAAATATACGCTCCTACCACTTTCATTTTTTCCTGGGCAGAGAAAAATTTTTTCCTGCGCAAGTAGAAATTTTTCTCTGCCCAGGGAGCAAAAATTCTATAGCGATGGCAAAAAGCGTAACCTTGCGAAAAAATATTACAATTTTGGATCGGGATAGTCGTTGCAAGGGGGTTAGTTCGATGAAGAAACTATACACAAAAAATTAAAGGTCGAATTTCCAAATAGGAAATCCGACCTTTATGCTTTTTAATCTCAAAAGAAGATTAAGCCTCAGCTGGAGCCTCCTCTGCAGGAGTTTCCTCAGCAGCCTTAGCAGCCTCAGCCTCTGCCTGAGCAGCAGCTGCAGCAGCCTTCTTGTCAGCTACCTTCTTAGCGATTGCTTCATTCATCTTCTTCTCAGCCTCGAGCTCCTTAGCAGCAGCCTCTTTCTTAGCCTTAGCCTCATTCTCGCGAACTGCAGCAGACTTCTGGTCTGCACCGTTCTTCCAAGCGTCGAAACGCTTCTGAGCCTCAGCCTCGTCGAATGCGCCCTTCTTAACGCCACCCTTGAGGTGCTTCATCAAGTAAACGCCCTCGCCCTTGAGGATGTTACGAACTGTGTCTGTTGGCTGTGCACCTGTCTCTACCCAGTAGAGGGCGCGATCGAAATTCAAATCTACAGTAGCAGGATTGGTGTTAGGGTTGTAAGTACCAATCTTCTCAGTAAATTTACCATCACGTGGTGCTCTAACGTCAGCGATTACGATGCTATAGAAAGCATAGCTCTTACGACCGCCGCGCTGCAATCTGATTTTTGTTGCCATTTTTTAATTAAATTTTTAATTGAGGTTTGAATTTTATGCTGCCATCTCGTGACAGCGGGTGCAAAATTACGACTTTTATTTGGTTCTTGCAAATTTTAGTCGTTTTTTCTGTATTTTTTAACGTATTCTGTCTGCTGCACGTACCAATTTCTCATCATCCCCCACTCCCTTGCGTGCCATTGCCACTAAGATGATGGCCACCAATGGCAGGCATGCGCCGAAGTTGAGTTGCAGGGTGCCCTCTACCTTTTCCAGACCGATGATGCCGAAAAGCATCAAGGCGTAATCCACGCACCACAATACTGAGAAAAGTAGGCAGATGGAACATAAGTTCATCTGCAACTTACGGTTCTTGTACAGGAAGATGGTGGCGAACGCTATCGCTGCTGAAATAGCGCAGAGGATGAACAGTGGCAGGCAGGTGCTGTCAAACTGTATGCCGTTCTCGCCGCTGACTGTTCCTAGGCAGTGCACCGATGTACCAAATCCCATACCCTGTGGAGCGATGCTTGCCACAGGAAGGAAGAGGCATACGATGTATGCGATAGTTGCCAGCAGCAAGAACAAACTTTGCTTACGCTGTATCATGAGCTTACAAGTTATCTTTAGACAAAGCTGGTGCCTGCTCCTTGCTAGGGTCACGCCAGTAGATGTTATTCTCTACGAACTCCTGTGTTGCCAACAAGGATGGTTTTGGCAATTTCTCATAGTAGCGTGAGATTTCGATTTGCTCACGGTTTTCGAACACCTCCTCCAATGAGTCGTTGTATGAGGCGAACTCCTGGAGCTTCTTGTTCAAGTCTTGCTTGATCTCAAGAGAAATCTGGTTGGCTCTCTTGGCGATGATAGCTACGCTCTCGTAGATGTTGTGAGTCTCGTCACAAAGGTCCATAATGTTACGTGTGACGGTGTTTGTTGGTGCTTTTGACTTCTTGTAATCCATAATTTACTTCCTTATATTATATAATGTATATTGTATTTAAATGTATCTATGTGTTTTAATTATTGGCTTTGCCGCTGAGCTTGTCCAAGGCATCCTCTGGGTGAGCTTTCTCAAACTCTTTGCATTTGGCGATCATCTTCTCCGCATTGGCACGCTCCTTGGAGTCTGGGTACTCGTTGATGAATCCATAACATTCATCCTCGGCATCCTGGTAGCGCTCCAGTTGTTTTTCCTCGACGCTCATCTTAGCCAACTCGAACTTGCCCTTCATGATCAAGGTGGCAAAAGCCTCTCTCTTGTTGCTGTAAGGATAGTCCTTCAAGGCATTCTGAGCCGTGACGATGCAAGCTTGGTAGTTGTTACCCTCGCCCAGGCAATTACCGAAATAGCTTCCGAGGTCGTAGTACAATTTAGCATTGTTGTATTCCTTCTCTACCAACAAGTCTTGCAAGGCGAAGAGGCGATTGGTCGCCTGTTTCTTCAATTTTGCATCTGGATATACATCCAGGAACTCCTGGAAGGCACTGATGGCAGTCATCGTGGTACTTTGGTCGAGACGAGGCTCTGGCGCATTCATGTACAGGCTCTCTCCCACATAGTACTTCGCCATCTCGGCATAGATGCCCTTGGGGTAACTGCTGCAATACTTGCGGAAATACTCCGCTGCTGTCTCGTAGTCCTTCATGTTGAATTCCGCCATGGCAAGCATATAGAGACTTTCCTCAGCCTCAGTCGAACCTTTTTTGACGGTAATCAACTCGTTGAGCAGGGTTGCTGCGCGGGAATACTTGCCAGAAGCAAAGTACTGCTTGGCAAACTCATATTTCAAGTTGTTGTCCTGAGACTTGTAAACTTGGTTGAACTGATTGGCGCAACTCGTCATGAGAAGCGCAAAACAAGCTGTTATAATTGCTGATTTCTTCATTCTATTCACGTTTTGTGATGCAAAGTTAAGGATAAAATACCTATTCTCAAAGAAAAAAATACATTTTTTCGCATTTTATCATTCTTTATAACGGACAATGCGATTTTTTTTGTAATTTTGCACCCTAAAGTTTACTTTTATTAAGAAATGGATTTCAAGATAACTTCAAAATACAAGCCTACGGGTGACCAACCACAGGCCATCAAGCAACTCACAGAGGGTGTGTTGCAGGGTGACCCTGCGCAAGTGTTGCTGGGTGTCACGGGTTCTGGCAAGACATTTACCGTTGCCAACGTCATCGCCAATGTGGGGAAACCTACATTGATTCTCAGTCATAACAAGACGCTCGCCGCCCAACTCTATCAGGAGATGAAGGGTTTCTTCCCCGAGAACGCTGTGGAATATTATGTCTCCTATTATGATTATTACCAGCCGGAGGCATATCTTCCTACGACAGATACGTACATTGAGAAAGACCTCGCCATCAACGATGAAATCGACAAGCTCAGACTGGGGGCGGTGTCTGCGTTGCTTTCTGGTCGCAAGGATGTCATCGTGGTCTCGTCCGTCTCTTGCATCTACGGTATGGGTGGTCCTACCGCCATGCAGGAAAACATCATCAAGATCAAGAAAGGACAGACGCTTGACCGCAATGAGTTCCTGCGCCAGTTGGTCGATGCGCTTTACGTCCGCAACGACATCGACTTGCAGCGTGGTAACTTTAGGGTCAAAGGCGAGACTGTGGATATTTTCATGGCTTATAGCGACAATGTGCTACGAGTAACGTGGTGGGATGATGAGATAGACAGCATAGAGGAAGTGGATGCCTTGACTTTCCACAGGTTGGAGAGTTTTGAAGATTATGAGATTTATCCTGCCAATCTCTTTGTCACCACGAAGGAGCAGACCGAACAGGCCATCCGCATGATTCAGGACGACCTCGTAAAACAGGTGGATTTCTTCAAGGAACTGGGCGATGGCATCAAGGCTCAGCGTATCAAGGAACGTGTAGAGTACGACATGGAGATGATCAAGGAACTGGGACATTGTTCGGGCATCGAGAACTACTCTCGGTATTTCGATGGCAGAAAGCCGGGCGAGCGTCCTTATTGCCTATTGGACTTCTTTCCCAAGGACTTCTTGTTGGTGGTCGATGAGAGTCATGTGAGCATACCGCAGATTGGAGCCATGTTTGGCGGTGACCGTGCGAGAAAGAAGAATTTGGTGGAATACGGTTTTCGCTTGCCGGCGGCTTTCGACAACCGTCCTTTGACTTTCGAGGAGTTCCACAGCATGCTTCATCAGGCCATCTACGTCAGTGCTACTCCTGCCGATTATGAACTGAAGGAATCTGAAGGAGTCGTCGTCGAGCAGCTGATACGTCCTACGGGACTTTTGGATCCGGAAATCGAGGTTCGCCCTAGCGAGAATCAGATTGACGACTTGTTGGACGAGATATTGACACGCACCCACCGTGACGAGCGCGTGCTCATCACCACCTTGACCAAGAGAATGGCGGAGGAGCTGACAGAGTTTCTCTTGAACCACAATGTGAAAGCTGCTTATATCCATAGCGATGTGGCGACATTGGATCGTGTCAAGATTATGAACGACTTGCGTGCGGGACTTTATGATGTCCTAGTGGGTGTCAACTTGTTGAGGGAGGGACTTGACCTGCCCGAGGTGTCTTTGGTTGCCATATTGGATGCAGACAAGGAGGGATTCCTCAGAAGCCATCGTTCGTTGACCCAGACGGCAGGACGTGCCGCACGTAATGTCAACGGCAAGGTCATCATGTATGCCGACACCATCACGGAGAGTATGCAGCGCACCATCGACGAGACGGCAAGAAGACGCACCATACAGTTGAAGTACAATGCCGATCACGGCATCACTCCTAAACAGATCGTTAAGGCCATTACTTCCGCCTTGCCTACCTCTAACAAGGAGGAACAAGGTGTCACGAGTCTTGGCAAGGAGACTGTGCGCCGTGTCTATGTGGAACCAGAAGGAGCTGCCTTTGCCGCAGACCCAGTCGTTCGTTCCATGTCGAAGGAGGAACTCCAAAAGAGTATCGAGAATACGACTGAGCTGATGAAGCAGGCTGCAAAGGACCTTGACTTCATGCAGGCTGCCCAGTATCGTGACGAGATACTGAGACTGCAGAAGGAATTGGAGGAAAAGTAAAAAGGTAAAAAAGTAAAAAAGTAAAAAGGTAAAA
>DKCU01000032.1 GCA_002451555.1 Candidatus Segatella albertsiae | reverse complement strand
CACCAAATATTTCAAGGAAAAAGTTTCAAAAAAGTTTAGTTTTTAACGTTTAATTACACTTTAGTGAGTAAAAAGAGACAGCACACTTTATTATATACATACGCACGTGCCCGCACACTCTTGAGCGCACACACCCATGCCTGTTCCATATTAAATGTAAAAGAAATTAACCACGCATCATGGAATCCCCGCCTAGGGAAAAATCGCTCCCTGCGCAGGGGAAAATTACTACCTGCGCAGGAAAAAATTTTTCTCTGCCCAGGTAAAAATGAAAGTGGTACTAGGAACTGCATAGAGAAGACTGATGCAAAGAAACATATTTGTAAAAAAATATACATATTCATTTGCACAAAAAAGGTCTAAGCCACACAACACAGCACATAAAATCATACGGCGACATAGCAAAAGGTAAAGTTTAACAAAATCAACAACCGCATAAAATGTTTCATTTAGTTTACGTAATGTTTCATCTGCTCATAAAAACCCAGAAAATCAGAAAAGTTCTCCTATAATTATTCTTAAAAGCGTTGGAAGTTTCAAATATAAATTGTACTTTTGTACTCGGTAAATCTAAATTCAGAAGAAACAAACTCGATAAATCTAAATTATTTAAATATACAAAAACAATACTATTATGGTAAGTAACAACATTCCTGTAGTTAAGCTCGGCATCATCGCCGTAAGCCGTGACTGTTTTCCTATTGCGCTCTCTACTCAGCGCCGTGAGAACATCGTAAAAGAATATAAAGGTGACTTGTACAACTGCAAGACAACTGTAGAAAACGAGCAAGATATGCTCAAGGCCGTAGCCGACGTGAAGGAGCAAGGTTGCAATGCCTTGGTTGTCTTCCTAGGAAACTTCGGTCCTGAGACTCCAGAGACTTTGATTGCCAAGAACTTCGATGGTCCTGTTATGTTTGTTGCAGCAGCTGAAGGCGACGGCGACATGATCAATGGTCGTGGCGATGCTTACTGCGGCATGCTCAACTGCTCTTACAACCTCGGCATGCGCCACTTGAAGGGCTATATCCCTGAGTATCCTGTAGGCACAGCAGAGGATGTAGCTAAGATGATTGCCGACTTCGTACCAGTAGCTCGTGTTATCCTCGGCTTAAAGGGCTTGAAGATTATTACCTTCGGTCCACGTCCTCAGGACTTCTTTGCTTGCAACGCTCCTATCAAGGGCTTGTATGAGTTGGGCGTAGAGATTGAGGAGAACTCTGAGCTCGACCTCCTCGTGGCTTACAAGGAGCATGAGAACGACCCACGTATCGATGACGTTTGCGCCGACATGGCGAAGGAGATGGGCGAGGGCTGCTACTATCCAGATCTCAGCCGCCGTATGGCACAGTTTGAGTTGACATTGCTCGACTGGGCTGAGGCTCACAAGGGTTCTCGCCAGTATGTAGCATTCGCCGACAAGTGCTGGCCTGCATTCCCAAGCCAGTTCGGTTTCGAGCCTTGCTATGTAAACAGCCGTTTGGTGAGCCGTGGCATCCCTGTGGCTTGCGAGGTAGATATCTATGGTGCTCTCTCTGAGTACATCGGCATGTGCGCTTCTGACGATACCGTTACCTTGCTCGACATCAACAACTCTGTTCCTCAGTATATTTATGACGAGGACATCAAGGGCAAGTACGATTACAAGTTGACCGATACCTTCATGGGCTTCCACTGCGGTAACACCCCACAGTGCAAGATGTGCTCTAACCGTAAGATTAAGTACCAGCTCATCCAGAACCGATTGTTGGAGAACGGTGGTAAGCCAGACTTCACCCGTGGCACCTTGGAGGGCGACATCGCTGCTTCTGACATCACATTCTATCGTTTACAGTGTGACTCTGAGGGTAACCTCCGTTCTTACATCGCTGAGGGTGAGGTTCTCGACGTTCCTACACGTTCATTCGGCGGTATCGGCATCTTCGCCATCAACGAGATGGGCCGCTTCTATCGTCACGTATTGATTCAGAAGGGTTATCCACATCACGGTGCCGTAGCCTTCTCTCACGTAGGCAAGACCTTGTTCGAGGTATTCAAGTATCTTGGCATCAAGGACATCGCTTACAACCAGCCAAAGAGCTTGCCTTATCCAACTGAGAATCCTTGGGCGTAAGTTTTAAGTGAAGAACGAAGAGTGAAGAGTGAAGATTTCAAATGCTTGCTTAAACTCTTACAAATAATTAAGCCTCGCTTCCATCTCGGAAACGAGGCTTTCTTTTTTGTGTGTAAATAATATGTGATGACCTATTGAACTATCAGCTATTGATGTCATAAAGACACGAATTTTACGAGTCTTGACTTACTGTGCTTCCAGATAAATCACACGTGAAGACCAGTCGGTCTTCTTGCCCCAATCCACCTCATTGGTATAAGGCATTTCCAAGCCATGTTCCATCAAGTACTTGCCAGAGTAAGACTTGCCCTCACAGTCGAGAGGCTTGTTGTCGATGACATCCAGCTCACGTACCTTGTACATCTTGTTGGCATCAAGACCTGCCATCTTAACCAATGGCAGATGCACATTATAGAAATTAGCTATCTTCCACCAATAGAACACAGCCTTGTCCTTGGCCTCGCTCACATACATGATAGAACTTAGACCTTGATTGTCGTAAGGAGAAACCAAACGGTAGAGGTCTCCAAACTGTACAACAGGGCGAATCTCCTTATACTCGGAAATAGCTTTCTTGCAGAGGGCTTTCTCCTCATCGGTCATGTTCTTAGGCTGAATCTCCATACCGAGACGACCACTCATCGCCACGTCAATGCGATACTTCAAGGAAGTGGTGCGGAAGACGGTATGGTTAGGGACCGCTGAGATATGGCTTGCCATGGCGATGGCAGGGAAGAAGTAGCTGGTGCCATACTGCATGTAGATGCGCTGCAAGGCATCAGTGTTGTCGCTTACCCAAAACTCGTCGAAGCCACGAAGCATACCCCAGTTGGCACGACCGCCACCACTGGCACAGCACTGGATGACAACATCCTTGTACTTGGCACGAATGCGGTCGATGACCTTGGCAAATCCCTCATGATATGCGATGTAAAGATGACTTTGATCAGCCATGGAGAGATATTGGCTACCATGATTCATAATCGCCATGTTGGCATCCCACTTGATGTAAGCAATCTCTGGATATTTAGTAAGCAAATTATCAACCACACCAAATACAAAGTCCTGAACCTTAGGATTGGAGAGGTCGAGCACCAACTGTGTACCACCACGTCCCAAGACAGCGTCACGCTTCGGTGCCTTGATAATCCAGTCAGGATGTTTCTCATAAAGTTCACTTACCGAATTGGTCATCTCAGGCTCAATCCATATACCAAATTTCACACCGTTCTTCTTGGCATCACGAAGCAAACCCTCAATACCATCAGGCAACTTGTTGGTGTCCACCACCCAGTCGCCAAGCGCACAGTTGTCCGTCTTGCGAGGATATTTCTTGCCAAACCAGCCATCGTCCATCACGAAGAGCTCGCCGCCCATGCTATGGATGTCAGCCATCATCTGGTCCATGCCCTTCTGGTTGATGTCGAAATAGACACCCTCCCAAGAGTTCAAGAGGATGTCACGTTCTTTGTCTCCATGAGCAAGGATATACTTACGTCCCCACTTATGGAAGTTGCGGCTTGCACCGCTCAATCCCTCAGTAGAATAAGTAAGAGCCAAGGCTGGGGTTTTGAAAGTCTCACCCTTCTTGAGATGATACTCCGAGTTTTGTTCATTGATACCAGCGAAGAAATAATGATATTCCGTATCGTCGGTCACAGTTTTGAGTTTATAGTTGCCACTATAGACAAGTGCCGCCCCAATGACATCTCCCGAATTTTCCTGTCCCTTGCCATTGAGCGAGAACATCACCTCGCCATGGTCGGTATGAGAATTGCGAGTGCCATCGTTGTTACGAATGACAAACTCGCCCGGTTGCAATTTCTCATGGCTGAGTTGAGCCTCTGCAGCCCAGGTGCCAGAGAGATGACTCATCCACACATCGCCACGGCGGATAGGAAGCATGGCAGAAGCAAAGGTCGTCAAGGTTACAGTACCTTTCTCACCATTCTGAATCTCCGTCCAAGCCTCTATCATATCGACATCCTTGTAGGCACGATACTTCAAATCGACCTTGAGGTTATATACAGGATCCTTGAGGTGGACGGTCGTAACAGTTGCATTACCTTCTGATTTCACATCACTGCCCGTAGCAATCAAAGCCGTGGAGAGGTTGCCATCGCTATGGCGCATGGCGAGTGCAGCCTCAGCAGGAGTGTTCAATCCGTATGCAGGATAAGCATCCATACGGCCATTGGTGGCTACCATAAGATTTTGCAAATCAGCGTTATTCAACTTGGTACCGAAATAGAGATACTGAGCAGGTTTGCCATTCTCGACATCGAGGACGAGCGACATTCCCTTGGTATTCACCGATACCTTTTCTGCCATCGCAGGCATTGCGACGGTCAAGAGTAAGAGTGCTAATGATTTTAACTTCATGTTATATCGTTCAGTTATTAGTTTACGAATGCAAAATTATAAAAATAAACAATACGCTCCAATACTTTTTTGATTTATTTTTAATGAAAAGCAGAAAAGGGAAAACAATAGATAAATAAATACCATCTCCGTATCAAGTCCGTACCATCTCCGTACCAAGTCTATACCAAGTCCGAGAGTTTGCAAGTTTGCAGAGTTTGCAACTCTTATGAAGAAAAGTAAGAAAAAGTTTGTGGATTTGAGATAATAATGGTAATTTTGCCAACAAATAAGCGATTGCCATCCAGCAAGAAGCTTACAGGTGTAACTAAAAGTATAGAACAATATGAAACTCAAAATTCATTTCAGCCACAAGGAGGAACTTTGGAACTCCTGGTCACACGCCGGGGGCATTCTTCTGGGTGTTGTCTTCGGCACCATCTTCCTCTATTGGTGCTTCAGTTATCACAATGGATGGGCGACGGCAGGTGTCATCCTCTACCTCTTCGGCATGCTCATGTCATACATAGCCTCCACCACCTACCATGCCCTCTCGGCATGGAGCAAGTGGAAGGAGCGACTGCGCAAGTGGGATCATGCCGCCATCTACTGGCATATCGCAGGTTCTTACTCTCCTATTACCTTAATTGCATTGCGAGACCAAGGCTACTGGGGATGGAGCCTCTTCATCTTCATCTGGGCTTGCGCCATAGCAGGAACGGTGATGAGTTTCGCACGATTAAAAGACCATAGCAACCTGGAGACTCTTTGTTTCGTGGGCATGGGGTTGTCGGTACTCGTTGCCTTCAAGCCATTGATAGACTCTGTTTCGACGGCTACCGTGTGGTGGATTATCGCTGAGGGTATCTGCTATATCACGGGAGCAGTGTTCTACAGCATCAACAAGAAGAAATACATGCACTCCGTGTTCCATTTCTTCGTCTTGGCTGGTAGCATCTGCCACATCATCGCCGTATGGGACATTCTCATGAAATATATTTAAAAGGTTAAGAGCTCTATATATAATCATAAGGAAATTGAGAACTATATATAATAAGGTGTACTTTACAACGTTTACTATTAAAAATAAGTTCGCTTGCAACTTTCCAAGAGTTGCAAGCGTCTAAGGTTTATAGTTCTAATCATTCATCATATCTGAGGATTTCCTCAGACACTAAATATAAGAATATGTCACTGATTCATCTAAAAGACGTCAACAAGACCTACCAAGGAGCCCAGCCTCTGCATGTGCTGAAGGGCATCGACCTCGACATCGAGCGAGGCGAGTTCGTCAGCATCATGGGTGCATCCGGCTCGGGAAAATCCACCTTATTAAATATATTGGGTATTCTCGACAATTACGATACGGGGGAATATCGACTCAACGATGTCTTGATAAAAGACCTCTCGGAGACTCGCGCCGCCGAATATCGCAACAAGATGATTGGATTTATCTTCCAGTCATTCAACCTTATCTCTTTCAAGACTGCCGTGGAGAACGTGGAGTTGCCATTGTTCTACCAGGGCGTGAGCCGCAAGAAGCGCCACGAGATGGCGATGGAATATCTCGACAAGCTAGGACTGAAGCAGTGGGCGAACCATTACCCTAACGAGATGTCGGGTGGACAAAAGCAGCGCGTAGCCATCGCCCGTGCCCTCATCACCAATCCAGAAATCATCCTTGCCGATGAACCAACCGGTGCCCTCGACTCCAAAACGAGCGTGGAAGTGATGGATCTCCTAAAGGAACTGCACAAGAAGGAAGGTATGACCATCGTGGTGGTAACCCACGAGAGCGGCGTAGCCAACGAGACCGACAAGGTCATCCACATCAAGGATGGACTCATCGGAAGCATCGAGGAGAACTACGACCACCATCTCGTATCGAAAGACTACGTTAAGTAAGTGAAGAACGAAGAGTGAAGAGTGAAGAATCTAAATGTCTTTCTCTTATATCTCTTCGGCTTTACAAAACTTATAATCAATTAATGCAAATGAATTCTTCACTCTTCACTCTACACTCTTCACTTCTCTCCGAGGTATGGAGCACGTCGAAGCGCAATAAGTTGCGAACTTCGTTGACTGGCTTTGCCGTAGCCTGGGGTATCTTTATGCTGATATTCCTCCTGGGTGCCGGCAATGGCTTGATTAATGCCCAGTTGCAACAGAGCGACCGATTTCTCGCCAACTCGATGCTCGTATTCGGTGGACAGACCTCCAAGGCGTACAATGGTCTGAAGGAAGGTCGCCCCATCACCCTCAACGACAAGGACTTGCTCATCACCAACAAGACCTACGGTCATCTGGTGGGCGACGTGGGAGGACAATTACAGCAAGCCAACGTCAACATCGCTTATGGCGACAACTATGTGGCGGCACAGACCTTGACGGGCGTAGAAGCTTCGCACGTAAAAATCGACAAGACCGAAATCTTAGCGGGACGTTTCATCAACGACATCGACCTCAAAGAACGACGCAAAGTAGTAGTGTTGAGCCGTGGGCAGGCAAAAGAACTCGTCAAGGACTACCGAGCCTTGGTGGGAAAAAACGTAAAGGTGGATAATCTCTCCTTCAAGGTGGTAGGCATTTACAAGGATGACGAATCCCGACAAAACAACGAGGCTTTCGCAGCCTTCTCAACTGTCAAGACCATCTATGCCAAGGGCGACGAGGCAGGAACCATCGAGTTTACCCTCAAAAACCTGAAAACAGAAGAGCAGAACAAGACCTTCGAAAAGAACTATCGTGCCAGCGTCAACAAAAACCACCAAGCAGCTCCCGACGACGACCGAAGCATCTGGCTCTGGAACCGATATATGGACAACATACAGATGAACCAAGGTATCGCCATCATACAGACTGCCCTTTGGATAGTCGGTCTTTTCACCTTGCTGAGCGGCATCGTGGGCGTGAGCAACATCATGCTCATCACCGTAAAAGAGCGAACCCGAGAGTTCGGCATCCGCAAAGCCATCGGCGCCAAACCTTGGTCGATATTGAAGCTCATTATCGCCGAGAGCATCATTATCACCAGCTTCTTCGGATACATCGGTATGGTGTGCGGCGTGGCAGCCAACGAAATCATGGATGCCACCATCGGTCATACCACCGTGGATACAGGTTTGTTTAAGGCCGCCATGTTCGTCAATCCGACCGTGGGCATCGGCACGTGCATCGGCGCCACCATCACGATTGTCATCGCAGGCACCATCGCCGGACTCATACCAGCCATCAAGGCGGCGAAAATCCGCCCGATAGAAGCACTACGGGCGGAGTAAGCTAAAAGTTAGGAGTTAGAAGTTAGGAGTTTCCTATACCTTATTATATATTATATATGAGATTTGACTTAGATACATATAAAGAGATACTCGACACCATCACGAGGAACAAGAGCCGAAGCCTGCTGACTGGCTTTGGCGTGTTCTGGGGTGTCTTCATGCTCATCGCCCTCATGGGTGGCGGACAAGGGCTGAAGGAATTATTACAGAACAACTTCCAAGGCTTCGCCACAAACACAGCCATCATCTGGGCGCAAAACACCACGAAACCTTACAAGGGATTCAACAAGGGACGCTCCTGGAACATGGAGGAAAAAGACATGGAGCGACTTCGCCAGCGAATGCCTGAGCTAGATGTCATCACCCCACTCCTCTTCGGAGGCAGGAAATCTGTGGTTTATGGCGACAAGACCTTCAGCGGCAGTACCCAAGGCGTGAATGCCGACTATGCCAAGGTTTCTGCCCCGAAGATGTTCTACGGCAGATACATCAATGAGATGGATGTGCGCCAACAACGCAAGGTTTGTGTCATCGGAAAGCAGATATACAAGAATCTCTTTCCGGGCGGAGGAGACCCCTGCGGCAAGAGCCTGAGAGTAGATTCCACCTACTATACCGTGGTGGGTGTAGATTACCGTTCGGGCAATGGCGTGAACTTCGGCGGTCGTGCCGACGAGACCATCACCTTACCACAATCTGTACTCCGCACCGCCTACAACCGAGGAAATGCCGTTGACATCATTGCCACAACAGGTAAACCAGGCGTGGTGATGAGCAATATCACACAACGCATGAGGGAAACCATCGCCAGGGCGCACAGCATCGACCCCACTGACGAAAAAGGCATCATGGTGTTCAACACGGAAGTGCTTTTCCAGATGCTCGACAATCTATTCAAGGGTGTCAACTTCCTCATCTGGATGGTGGGCATCGGGACCCTTCTGGCTGGAGCCATCGGCGTATCAAACATCATGATGGTGACGGTGAAGGAGCGAACCACCGAGATAGGCATTCGCCGAGCCATCGGTGCCACCCCGAAGATGATACTCTCGCAAATCATCTCCGAGAGCATTATCCTGACACTGGTGGCAGGAATGAGCGGCATCCTCTTCGGCGTAGCCATCCTCCAGATGCTGGAGATGGCGAACACGACGGACGGCATCCTCACCGCCCACTTCCAAGTAAACTTTTGGACGGCGACATTCTCCGCCGTTCTGATTTGCATTCTCGGAGGATTGGCTGGACTAGCCCCTGCCTGGCGAGCCATGAGCATCAAACCCGTGGATGCGATGAGAGACGAATAAAAAATAATAGATATGAAAAAGTATTCAAAGTTGATTGTTGCGGCGATAGTCGCCTTGATTTTCATCGGAACCTTCGTGTTCCTCTACGAGAAATCACAGCCTAAGCCTGTGGAATACACAGAGTTTACCCCTAAGATGGGCGATGTATTGAAGACCACCGTCATCACGGGTAAGATAGAGCCTCGCAACGAGGTGAGTGTGAAGCCACAGATTAGCGGCATCATCACCGAGATTTGCAAACAGGCTGGCGATTTCGTCCAGGCTGGCGAGGTAATAGCCAAGGTAAAGGTCATCCCAGACATGGGACAGCTAAGCTCAGCCCAAGCTCGTGTACGCTTGGCTGGCATCAACCTGAAGCAAGCGCAGGTAGATTATGGTCGTGAAGAGCAACTCTTCAAGAAACAGTTGGTCAGTGCCGACGAGTTTGACAAGGTGAAGCAAGCCCTGAAGCAAGCCAAGGAAGAAGTCGTTGCCGCCGAGGATGCCCTCGAAGTGGTACGCGACGGTGTATCGAAGAGCAATGCCAGCGCATCATCTACGCTCATCCGTTCTACCATTTCAGGAGTCATCCTCGACATTCCTGTAAAGGTAGGTAACTCCGTGATTCTCGCCAACACCTTCAATGATGGTACTACCATTGCCAGTGTAGCCAACATGAACGACTTGATATTCCGTGGCAACATTGACGAGACCGAAGTGGGCAACCTCGTTGTAGGGATGCCAATGAAGATTACCATCGGAGCGATGCAGGACTTGAAGTTTGATGCCGATTTGGAATATATCTCTCCTAAGGCAGTGGAGAACAACGGTGCCAACCAGTTTGAGGTCAAGGCAGCCGTTCGCTCGGTAAAAGGTGGCAAGATTCGCTCTGGTTACAGTGCCAACGCTGAGATTGTATTGGCGAAAGCATTGCACGTACTCACCGTGCCAGAGAGTGCCATCGAGTTTAGTGGCGACTCTACCTTTGTATATATTATAAAAGGTACAGGCGATAAGAAGACCTATGAGCGCAAACAAGTTACCACAGGATTGAGCGATGGTGTGAACATCGAGATCAAGAAAGGCTTGGGATTGAAGGACAAGGTTCGTGGACCTCAGATTGTAGCAGATGACAAGAAAGAGGACAATTAATCCATGATAAGATTTAACCCATTATGAGACTTTTCTAGAAAAGACAGGTTCTATAAGGTATAAGAAAGGCGTTCGAAAGCTATTCGAACGCCTTTCTTGTTAAATTTTCAATATACCGTGCTTTCACAAACCGAAAGCATGCATATTACTTTTACTTGTTCAGTTTCCAAGTTACACCATCCTTGGTGTCCTTTACCTCAAAGCCAGCCTCAGCGAGGGCATCGCGAATCTGGTCGCTGGTAGCCCAGTCCTTGGCAGCCTTAGCCTTGGCACGCAGGTCGAGTACCATATCCACCACCTTGCCGTAAGCCTCCTCACGGGCATCGTTGTTGGCACCCTTCTCGCTCTTCAAACCGAGGAGGTCGAAGGTGAAGAGATGCATCGTGTCCGAGAGTTCCTTCAGGTCGTCGGCAGAGATGTTTGCCTTATGGTCGAGGGCTGTGTTGATGATGTGGCAAGCCTCGAAGAGGTAGCTGATGACGAGCTGAGTCTGGAAGTCGTCGTTCATCGCATCGTAGCAACGCTGGCGTAACTCGCTCACGAACTTCTTCACCTGCTCATCGCTCTGCTTAGCCACAGGCACACGCTCCAAGTCGTTGATGCCGTTCATCAAGCGCTCCAATCCCTTCTGGCTCGCCTTCAACGCATCGTTGGAGAAATCCACCGTGCTACGATAGTGGGCGGAGAGGATGAAGAAACGGATGGTCATAGGCGAGTAAGCCTGCTCCAAGCTCTTGTGATCGCCTGTGAAGAACTGCTCCAAGGTGATGAAGTTGCCGAGGCTCTTGCCCATCTTCTGACCGTTGATGGTAATCATGTTGTTGTGCATCCAGTAGTGAACCATCTGGTCGCCCTGTGAAGCCACTGCCTGTGCAATCTCGCACTCGTGGTGAGGGAAAATCAAGTCCATGCCACCACCGTGGATGTCGAAGTGGTTGCCCAAGTACTTGCGTCCCAT
>DKCU01000030.1:3780-10162 GCA_002451555.1 Candidatus Segatella albertsiae | reverse complement strand
GGCAAGGCGATTCTCGGTATCGAGTTCGGCTCTACCCGAATCAAGGCAGTCTTGATCGATACAGATAACAACCCTATCGCACAGGGTAGCCACGAGTGGGAGAACCAGCTCGTGGATGGTCTCTGGACCTACAGCATCGAAGCCATCTGGGCGGGATTGCAGGATTGCTACGCCGACCTTCGCAAGAACGTGAAGGCTGAGTACGACTGCGACATCAAGCAGCTCGCCGCCATCGGTATCTCTGCGATGATGCACGGCTACATGGCCTTCGGCAAGGACCAGAACATCCTCGTGCCTTTCCGCACATGGCGCAACACCAACACAGCCAAGGCTGCAGCAGAGCTTTCTGAGCTCTTCCACTTCAACATCCCATTGCGCTGGAGCATCTCCCATGTTTACCAGGCTATCCTCAACGGCGAGGAGCACGTGGGCAAGATCGACTTCCTCACTACTCTCGCTGGTTACATCCACTGGCAGTTGACTGGCAAGAAGGTCTTGGGCGTGGGCGACGCATCCGGTATGCTCCCTATCGACTCCAACACCAACAACTACGATGCTGAGATGGTAGCCAAGTTCGACAAGCTCATCGAGCCAAAGAACCTCGGCTGGAAGATTCTCGACATCCTCCCAGAGGTTTTGAACGCAGGCGACGACGCAGGCGCATTGACCGAGGAAGGTGCCAAGAAGCTCGACCCATCGGGCACGCTCCAGGCTGGTGCTCCTCTCTGTCCTCCAGAGGGTGACGCGGGCACAGGCATGGTAGCCACCAACGCTGTTCGCCAGCGCACAGGTAACGTATCTGCAGGTACTTCTTCTTTCTCCATGATCGTATTGGAGAAGGCATTGAGCAAGCCTTACGAAGTCATCGACATGGTGACAACTCCTGATGGCAGCCCAGTGGCAATGGTACACTGCAACAACTGTACATCCGACCTCAACGCTTGGGTGAATCTCTTTAAGGAATATCAGCAACTCCTTGGTGTCAAGGTAGATATGAACGAGGTATTCGGCAAGCTCTACAACCATGCGCTCGAAGGCGACGCCGACTGCGGTGGCTTGATTGCCTACAACTATATCTCGGGCGAGCCTGTGACAGGATTGGCAGAAGGTCGCCCTATGTTCGTGCGCTCAGCCAACGACAAGTTCAACCTCGCCAACTTCATGCGCGCCAACCTCTACGCATCCGTTGCCGTATTGAAGATAGGTAACGACGTATTGTTCAAGGACGAGAAGGTACAGGTGGATCGCATCACCGGCCATGGCGGTCTCTTCAAGACCAAGGGCGTGGGTCAGCGCATCCTCGCAGCAGCCATCAACTCCCCTATCTCTGTGATGGAGACAGCAGGCGAAGGTGGTGCCTGGGGTATCGCATTGCTCGCCGGCTACCTCGTCAACAACGACGAGAAGCTCAACCTCGCCGACTACCTCGACAAGAAGGTATTCGCTGGCAACACGGGCGTGGAGATTGCACCTACAGCCGAGGACGTGGCTGGTTTCGATGCCTACATCGAGACTTACAAGGCTGGTCTTGCCATCGAGCAAGCTGCCGTGGAGAACAAGAAATAAGTGTTGAGAACAAGAAATAAGAAAGATGGGGATGCGGAATTTCTAACTGTCAGTGTCAGCGTCAGAAATGCCGTCACCTCTTAAATATATAAATATGCTTGTGGGGGATTATTCCCACACGAACGTATTATAAACGAAAGTTCCCTCATCGAACCTGAAGAACTGGGAAGAATCTACGTAGAGTCGAAAGACTCGGTAAGGCGAATATCTACTATCGGAATATATAGTTCAAGAAAGTTTTCAAGACTGCAAATAAAGATTTGAAAAGTTCGGAAGGCTCATGAGGGGACACTTTTTTACTAACAACAAAAGTTGTACTAACAACAAAGTTACTAACAACAAAGTAATACTAACAACAAAACGAAGTTATGAACAAGCTTTTCGCAACCGCCCTATTATCTACTGCAGTCGCATTCTCGGCACAAGCCCAGGATGTGACAGGTACAATCCATGCCAACCAGGGAAAACAAAAGATCTACAAGGAAATCTACGGACAGTTTGCCGAGCACCTCGGAAGCTGCATCTACGGAGGTCTCTGGGTAGGTCCCGACTCCAAGATTCCCAACACACAAGGATACCGCAACGACGTGCTCCAAGCCCTCAAGGACTTGAAAGTCCCAGTTTTGAGATGGCCTGGAGGATGCTTCGCCGATGAGTATCATTGGATGGACGGCATCGGTCCTCGTGAGAAACGCCCAAAGATGCAAAACAACAACTGGGGCGGCACCATCGAGGACAATTCCTTCGGTACGCATGAGTTCCTGAATCTCTGCGAGATGATCGGTTGCGAGCCTTATATCAGCGGAAACGTGGGTTCCGGCACCGTGGAGGAGTTGGCGAAATGGGTGGAATACATGACCAGCGATGGCGACACCCCGATGGCCAAGCTCCGCCGCCAGAACGGACGTGACAAGGCTTGGAAGGTGAAGTTCCTCGGCGTGGGCAACGAGAGCTGGGGATGCGGTGGCAATATGCGCCCTGAGTACTACTCCGACCTGTTCCGTCGCTACTCCGTGTATTGCCGCAACTACGACGGCAACGAGCTCTACAAGATTGCCTCGGGAGCCAGCGACTACGACTACAACTGGACCAAGGTGCTGATGGACCGTGTGGGACACCGTGCCAATGGCATCTCCTTACATTATTATACAGTGACAGGCTGGAACGGCAGCAAGGGCTCAGCCACCAAGTTCAGCAACGACGACTTCTACTGGACCATGGGCAAGTGCCTCGGCATCGAGGATGTCATCAAGAAGCACGAGGCCATCATGGACAAGGCTGACCCTAAGAAGCAAATCGGCCTCCTCGTCGATGAGTGGGGCACATGGTGGGACGAGGAGCCAGGCACCGTGAAGGGTCACCTCTACCAGCAGAACAGTATGCGCGACGCCTTCGTGGCAGCCCTCTCATTGAACGTGTTCCATCGCCACTGCGACCGCATCCGCATGACCAACATCGCACAGGTGGTCAACGTGCTCCAGTCCATGATCCTCACCGACACCAAGGGCACAGGTCACATGGTATTGACACCAACCTACCACGTGTTCAACATGTACAAGGACTTCCAGGAGGCCACCTACTTGCCTATGGACGTGAAGTGCGACTCGATGGATGTGCGTGGAGACAGTCATGCCAAGGACGGCCGCAAGATACCTCTCGTATCAACATCGGCAGCCAAGAAGGCAGACGGAACCATCGTCCTCTCCCTCGCCAACGTAAGCTTGGACAAGGCACAGGAGGTGGAGTTCAACCTCGACGGCGCTACAGCTCCTAAGGCGGTGACGGGTCAGATACTCGCTTGCAAGAAAGTGAGCGACTTCAACGACTTCGAGCACCCGGACGTAGTGAAGCCAGCGCTCTTCAAGGACGCAAAATTGAAGAAAAACACCCTAAAAGTGAAGATTCCAGCAAAATCCATCGTGGTTTTGAAAATAAAATAGTATTTTTGTGGGGTAAAAATCATGTCTCTGCTTCATGAAGTTATGGAGCAGAGGCATCAAGAATGTTTTAGCAGAAAAAATATTAACAATATTAATACAATTGTATGATGAACGACATTAAAGTAATGAATCATGCAGCCGACAACATCCGTATCTTGGCTGCTTCAATGGTAGAAAAAGCAAACTCAGGTCACCCAGGCGGTGCCATGGGCGGTGCAGACTTCATCAACGTGCTCTTCTCAGAGTACTTGGTATATGACCCATCCGACCCAACATGGACAGGTCGCGACCGTTTCTTCCTCGACCCAGGTCACATGAGCCCAATGCTCTACTCAGGCCTCTGCCTTCGTGGTTTCTTCTCATTGGAAGACCTCCAGCAGTTCCGCCAGTGGGGTTCAGTAACTCCAGGTCACCCAGAGCTCGACGTAGCACGTGGCATCGAGAACTCATCAGGTCCTCTCGGCCAGGGTCACGCCATCGCAGCAGGTGCCGCAGTGGCAGAGAAGTTCTTGGAGGCTCGCTTGGGCTCTACCATGATGCAGCACAAGATCTACGCATACATCTCTGATGGTGCCGTAGAGGAAGAAATCTCACAGGGCGTAGGCCGTATCGCAGGCAACCTCGGCTTGAACAACCTCATCATGTTCTACGACTCCAACGATATCCAGCTCTCAACAGAGTGCGGCGTCGTGATGACCGAGGACACAGAGATGAAGTACAAGGCTTGGGGCTGGAACGTCATCAAGATCAACGGCAACGACGTGGCTCAGATTCGCGAGGCTCTCGACGCAGCTCAGAAGGAGCAGGAGCGCCCTACCCTCATCATCGGTAAGACCATCATGGGCAAGGGTGCCTTGAAGGCTGACGGCACAAGCTACGAGGCAAGCATCAAGACTCACGGTGCTCCTCTCGGTGGCGAGGCTTACACCAACACTATCAAGCATCTCGGTGGCGACCCTACCAATCCATTCGTCATCTTCGACGACGTGAAGGAACTCTATGCTAAGCGTGCCGAGGAATTGAAGGGCATCGTGGCAGAGCGCAAGGCCGCAGAGGCAGAGTGGCGCAAGGCCAACCCAGAGAAGGCAGCCCAGATGGACGAGTGGTTCTCGGGCAAGGCTCCTAAGGTGGATTGGAGCAAGGTGGAGCAGAAGGAAGGTTCTGCCACACGTGCAGCTTCAGCAGCTTGTCTCGGCGTATTGGCAGAGCAGGTGCCTAACATGATTTGTGCATCAGCCGACCTCTCTAACTCTGATAAGACCGACGGTTTCTTGAAGAAGACCAAGAGCCTCGTTCGTGGCGACTTCTCAGGTGCATTCTTCCAGGCAGGTGTCGCAGAGTTGACCATGGCAGACATGTGTATCGGTATGATGCTCCATGGTGGTGTGATCGCAGCCATGGGTACATTCTTCGTATTCTCCGACTACATGAAGCCAGCCGTTCGTATCGCAGCCTTGATGCAGGTGCCAGTGAAGTTCATCTGGACCCACGATGCCTTCCGTGTAGGCGAGGACGGACCTACCCACGAGCCAGTGGAGCAGGAGGCACAGATTCGCTTGATGGAGAAGTTGAAGAACCATGCAGGCAAGGACAGCGTACGTGTATTCCGTCCAGCCGACGCCGACGAGACCACCGTATGCTGGAAGCTCGCCATGGAGAACACCGAGACTCCTACAGCGTTGATTTTCTCTCGCCAGGGCATCGCCAAGTTGCCTGAGGGCACAGACTACGAGCAGGCAGCCAAGGGTGCTTACATCGTGGCTGGCAGCGACGAGAATCCAGACGTGATCTTGGTAGCGAGCGGTTCAGAGGTATCTACCTTGGAGGCAGGTTGCCCAGCCTTGCGTGCCGACGGCATCAAGGTACGTGTGGTAAGTGCTCCATCCGAGGGCTTGTTCCGCAGCCAGAGCAAGGAGTACCAGGAGAGCGTATTGCCAAAGAACGCCAAGATCTTCGGTATGACAGCAGGTCTTCCTGTGACATTGGAGGGTCTCGTAGGTGCCAACGGCAAGGTATTCGGCATGGAGAGCTTCGGTTTCTCTGCTCCTTACAAGGTGCTCGACGAGAAGCTCGGCTACACAGGCGAGAATGTCTATAAGCAAGTAAAGGCTTTCTTGGCAGAGTAAGTTAAGTGAAGAGTGAAGAACGAAGAGTGAAGAATTCAATAGTCTATCTCATTGAGGTTTAGGATTCTCTCCCCTTTCGTTCTCCACTCTTTATATTTTAGCATTGTGGAGCAATGGAGGGCATTGACAAGAGGCGAAGCTATTGAATTCTTCACTCTTCACTCTTCGTTCTTCACTTATATAATTAACCTTGTGAAGCAATGGAGCAAGTGTCATAGCAGTGAAACCGATGGATTCTTCACTCTTCACTCTTCACTCTTCACTCAAAACCAGACTATTATGGAAGTAAAGACAGTAGGCGTAGCTTGCGACCACGCAGGTTTCCCAATGAAGCAGTTCGTGTTGCAGTACTTGGAGAAGAAGGGTTATCCTGTCAAGGATTACGGTACCTATAGTGACGAGAGCGTCGATTACCCAGACTTCGGCCATGCGCTTGGCGAGGGCATCGAGAGCGGCGAGGTTTATCCTGGCATCGGCATCTGCGGCAGCGGCGAGGGTATCGCCATGACCTTGAACAAGCATCAAGGCGTTCGTGCCGGTTTGGCTTGGTGCAAGGAGATTGCCCATCTCATCCGCCAGCACAACGATGCCAACGTATTGGTTCTCCCAGGTCGTTTCATCGACAACAAGACTGCCGAGGCCATCATGGACGAGTTCTTCAGCGCAACTTTCGAGGGCGGTCGCCATGAGCGTCGCGTGAAGAAGATTCCTTTGCAGAAGTAAAATTCTTGCAGAAGGAACGTTTGCAGA
>DKCU01000030.1:0-3717 GCA_002451555.1 Candidatus Segatella albertsiae | reverse complement strand
TTTGCAGAAGGAACGTTTTGCAGAAGGAATCTTTTGCAGAAGGAACGTTTTGCAGAAGGAACGTTTTGCAGAAGTAACATAAGAACGACGAAGAATTTGAACTGTCAGCCGTCAGTTGTCAGAAAGGTCAAATGACGGCAGTTGTCAGAAAAGTCAAATGACAGCAGAGAAAATAGAGAAAATAAACAGAAAATCCAGCTAAGGGGGTAAAGCCCCGAAGCTGGATTTTTTATATTGCAATCGAACTTCTTATTATTGCAATCGAACTTCTTATTATTGCAATCGAACTTCTTATTATTGCGATCGGGGCTTCTGTTATTACAATGCCAATTCCATATATTCCTCACCTATGCGATGCACTTGATGAAGAATCATTTGTTCACGCTCCTTTGAAGGTTTCTTGAGGCCATTGATGTAGTTGCGAAGAAGCGATGGATTCATGTTGATGAGACGAGCGAACTCAGCGATGTTTATCTCAGGATGAGTCAAGAAGAAGCGTTGCAACTTGGTTGGCTCCGCATCCTCGTAAGTAAAACTCTCAAAACTGACATCCTCATCAAGGTTACGCCAATGAATGCCGTCATACCCAAAAGTGTATTTTGCACGTTCCTCATCCGAGGCTTTTCTCAGATTCTTGTACCACAATAAAGACTGACGATAAATCTTGCCACTCTCGTCCTCTCCATAGAGATAATCATCCTTAAACCAAATCTTAGTAATTTTCATCTGATACCTCCCTTCCGAAATAAGATTGCCATCTACTTAAAATGATGTCCGCATTTTCTTCGATGACAAAAGTTATACGTTTCAAATCATTGCTTTTGATATTATGCTTCTCTCTCAGGACGAACTTCTCTCCGTCCCAATCGAATATTGCAATCCCCGATGCCCCCTCTACGTGAACATGAGGCGGTTCGTGTTCCTTACTATAGAAGAAAAACGAGAAACCATAAAATCTAAATATCTCTGGCATATCTTTTTTATGCAAATATAGATATTCTTTTCGATACCTCAAAGAAAAAGCACTATATTTTAGCATTGTTTAAAAGAAATTCGACCGACATGGAGGTCGAATCCTCATGCCGGTCGAATTTTTATTTATGCTACAAGCGTGCGCTTTACATCCCTTTACTGCATGCTTTACATCCCGACGCAACTGGTGATGCCGAGCGTCGTAGCAATCGCTGTGAGAATGCTGATGGCAATCTGAAGGATGGTTTTCCAAGTTTCTTTCTTCATAATCGTAAATTTTTAAATGGTTAAATTAGTTCATTTCGCTAGTTCATTTCACTATTTCATTTCGCTATTTCATTTCGCTAGGACCATCGCCCTCGGAACCGCTAGAACCGCTTCCGCCCGTTCCGCTTCCTCCGCCAGAGGTAGAGCCACCGCCAGAGGTAGAGCCGCCGCCAGTGTCGCTACCGCCCTGTCCTTGCGAAGGAGTGTTGTCACCATTGTCGGCATCAGCAGAAGAGTCGAAGGAGCCGTACTCCTGGAGCTTGCACTTCTTGGAGAGTTCGGCGTTGCTCCAAGTCTTGGTGTTTCTTACGATGAGGTGCACGCCCTGGATGCTCTGTGCGGAGACCTTGTCCTTGGAGTCCTCCGCCTTGGAGGTCATGCCGATGGAGAAGAGGCCGAGGTCGCCGAGACGCACGCTCTTGCCGTCGAGGATGAGTTCCTGGAGATGGTCGAGGGAGTCCATCAACACACCGTGGATGCAGCCTCGGGAGTAAGGCGAGCCGTGGTCGGAGATGTGAGAGACGAAGTCCTCGAAGTTGACCTCGCGGTCGTTGACTGCGGTGGCGTACCATTTCTTCTTGCCAGCGTTCTCGCCAGTCTGAGGAGTGCGCTGAATCTTTCTGTACTTCAAAGTTCCTTTAGTGTTGTTTGCCATAACTGTTTTGTTTTTAGTGAAGAGTGAAGAATTGCAAATCGGCGTCCGTAGGGGAAGCCAACAGAAGAGTGAAGAATTCATGTGCTTCTTCGGCCGAAAAAAAAGCCATGTACCCTTTTCTTGTCGTCCACTCTTGGGGTTAGTGATTCATTTAGTTTTAGTTGGTAAGTGAGAGGCAGAGCAAGAGAATTCTTCGTTCTTCACTCTTCGTTCTTCACTTAACTGATGCAAAGGTACGACATTTTTCCGACACCACCAAATTTCGGGGTGTGATAAGGGTCGATTTTCAGCACTTCTCCAAAAAATATTTTTCGAGGACTGTGTCTTGATTTCTGATGGAGGCTAAATACCCCAATGTTGCAAAAGTACATGAAAGCTGATGTCTGAATCATCGTCAGCAACAGAACGTTGTGGCAGCAGGTATTCGGATAAGCTATGTCCGAATACCTGTCTACAATCTCCATAAAGGTTCGGTTTCCCAACCTTGAGGGAATCCCATGGCGTGTAAATCTACATTGGGGTATTCTGCAAATAATTTGAACAGAGAACTTTTCAAATCCATGCAAGGTGTGATAGTTTGCTCCAAATATAATAAGGTGCATAGCTGATGGTACAGCTTAATCGGTTTTTGACTTGAAGTAATCCAATGAAGAGGAAGCCGATTCGGCAATTGAGGCTTCAAGGCAAAACGCCTGTTCCATATACGTGCATGATGAACAACTTGGAAAGCGTACCAAAAGAAACAACCTCCAAGGTTTTCCACACAGGAGGAAGAGCAGGATAAGTATATTTCTCGGAATGATCCTTGATGAAATCTTCATTTGAGCGAGACACTTCTTTCTTTATATTATCAAGACAACCTTCATAAAACTCTGCATTCTTGAACAATGATGAATCCATAAACCAAAATGCCCCATGTTCCATTGAGAACACTTGAATCATCTTAGTTCGGAGAGAAATCTCAATATCTTGGATAGCTTTGAATATAAGTTGGCGGAGTTCTTTATCAAAGAGATAAAGGTTGATGGCTTGCTCGAATGTACTGCCCGACTTGTAAAGATGATGCTGTCGGTCTTGCTCTATATATCGTAGATAACTAACTATACGGAAATAGCTGATATTGCGAAGCTGTAATTTGGCTGTTGCAACATCCTCTATCATTAGTCCTCTGTTTTGGAGCAAAGCTAATTGTCCATCTATGTTTATCGGTTGTTTGTCGTAGTTCATATACCCATATAAAAAGCGAAGTCCCACCGTGGTACGCATCGTTGAGAGGCGTGGTGGGATTTGTTGCTGCAAAGATACGCTTTTTTATCGGAAACACCAAACATTTTCTTGGGAATCTACGTATCAAGCATAGGAATTAACACAAAAAGTTATATTGCCATCAAATTCTCATAGTAAATCATTGGATATTTAGATATTTATCGTATCTTTGCCCCCGAATTGAGGCGTTCTTTTTATATTGCAAAATACAGAAACGAGCAGAAGTCCGCTCGTTTCCATATTGTTACCTATATTATTTAGGCAAACGCCCAACTTCTTGATATTCAACCAAAATCCGAATTAGAGCGAGTTATATATTCCAACTCATAGTTTTATCGACCAAGAAACATAGAGTTCTCTATCTTAAGATAAACATAAGGTTCTCATCTGCAACATTTCTGACGCTGACACTGACAGTTAGTTTTTCCGCACCTCCCCACTCTCTTTTCCTTGGTAAGGATTACAAAAACGGAAATTTCTGGGGTGAGAACTTCATGAAAAGTAATTGAGATTTCTTGGAGAAGCCATACTCATTCATGAGTCCACTTGAAAAAGTG
>DKCU01000053.1:5430-13174 GCA_002451555.1 Candidatus Segatella albertsiae | reverse complement strand
GGAAGGCTGTGCCAAAACGCTCTCTACCTATGGTTAGGTGGTATACTTTTTAATTATTAGGGGTGGTACACTTTTAAGTTAGAATCTACACAAGATAGTACATGAAGGTTTTCGCAATACAGGTAAAGACTAAACTGAGAATATGAATATACATAAGCTAATTGGCGAAGCAACCGCCTACGACAAGAAGCAGCAACTCGAAGTCAAGTGACCTAAGAGTTGGCTAAAAAGTGTATCCGCCTTTGCCAATGGCGAAGGCGGGACATTGGTGTTTGGCATCAGTGACGATGACCAAGTGATTGGACTTGCTGATGCGGAAAGTGATGCAGAGAGAATAAGTGAAGAGATAAAAACAAAACTTGACCCTATACCTGCTGTCAACCTCGAATTTAAAGAGGAGGATGGTAAAAAGCTTGTTTTGCTTCACGTTTTCAAAGGTCAAGAAACGCCATATTACTATATAGGAGATAAGCAACGCTTGGCATTTGTAAGAGTTGGCAATGAATCGGTTGTTGCAGACAGACTTCAACTAAAGAATCTTGTAATGAGAGGGGCAGGTCGCTCTTTTGATGCCATCCCATCGCCCTATAAGTTTGAGGATATGGCTTTTTCTAAGCTCAAATCAGTACACTTCAAACGTTTGAACCAGTCATTTGACGATAGCGATTTTGTATCATGGGGCATCGTGGACAATGACGGAAGACTTACTAATGCTGGTGCTCTGTTAGCTGACGATTCTCCTATTCGCCAGTCTCGCATATTTTGCACACGTTGGAATGGGCTTGACATGACAAGTGGCTTGGGCGAAGCTCTGGATGATGCGGAACTTGAAGGTAGTGTTATCGGACAACTACAGGATGCTGTCGCTTTTGTAAGAAACAACTCGCATAGAAGATGGTGGAAAGAAGCAGAATATAGAGAAGAACTGCCAGATTATCCTGAGCGTGCAGTAACAGAAGTGATATGCAATGCCATCATTCACAGAGACTACATGGAACTTGGCAGCGAAATACACATTGATATGTATGATGACCGCATAGAGGTGTATTCTCCGGGTGGCATGTTTGATGGGCGATTGATACAACAGCTAAACCCCTTGACTGTACCTTCGAAGCGTCGCAACCCATTGCTTGCAGACTTTTTTCATCGCCTAAAGCTGATGGAACGTAGAGGAAGTGGAATGAAGAAGATAATTGGCGAGTATAAACTCTATGAGAGCTTAGAGAATTATCATGCTCCAGAGTTCTATTCCAATACATCAGAATTTCATGCCACTTTGTGGAATCTTAATTATGGCACTGATGTCATAAAAGAGAACCAACATGTCATAAAAGAGGTTGGAGATGTCGTAAAAGATGTCATAAAAGAGGCTAATGATGTCGTAAAAGCAAAAGGCAATGTCACAAAAGAATTTGTGAAGGCTCAACGACAAATCTATAAGTTGATTTCGCAAACGCCTCAGATAAATGCCACTCAAATGTCTGAGAACATGGGAATTTCCTTGCGACAAGTACAACGATACCTTAAGCAGCTATCAGAACTAAATTTGATAGTTAGAGAAGGCGGACGCAAAAATGGATCTTGGAAAATCTTAGATGATGATTACGAAGGTTTCTTCAAAAGAATATAGATATAAAATGCAGGTAGTAATTCCAATGGGCATGGAAGAACTACCTGCTTTTTTCATATCAGAAGACTTTTATAGCTCATTTTGAAACCTCAATGAAAGTCTTGATGTAACGGTCTAACGTATTTCTGTCAACCTTGCAAATCTTAGATATTTGACGCTTGGAAACCTTGCTCTTTAGCAACTCTTGTATAAGAACTTCCTTACCGAAAAGTTTGTATTTTTCTTGTGCGCTCTTTCTACCTTTTGGTCGTCCCAGCACAACTCCTTCGGCTTTTTTTCTTGCTAATGCCTCCTTAGTTCTTTGGCTGATATATTTGCACAGTAAATCAAAAAGAAAATGGGATATGACATATTTGAATCAATTTCACAAGGAAAGTACGGAGAGAATGCTCCGCAAGTTGGAAGAATGGAAGAAGTCGCCGACTTCCTCTATAGAAGCTGCGCAAATAATGAAAAGAAACATGGCGCAGGGAATACGTATGGAGTTGGAATATATATCGAATAAGTCAAAGTAGGGATGCCGAGCTCGGCATCCCTATAATGTTATTCCCTTAGATAATTCCCTTCTATCCAAAGAATTTTAGTTTGTCCTTGCATTGTCTTCTGAAGTTTTCTATGCTGATTGAGTGTTCCCAAATCTCTTTCATAAGTTCGCATTTCATTTCGGCATTTTTTTATCTTTCCTCTATTCCCCACATTTCGTTTAGTAGCTTGATGGCATAAGCGGAGCGGAAGACGTTGTCCCTGAAGGTCTTGATGCCATTGAGTGTCAGATGGTCTTCGAAGGAATTGACGAGGAAATCTGCTTCCAAAAGAATGCGATGGTCGGCGGAAGTTACGTTGCTATATGTGTGGTGATGGCCGATGAGCCAGCAGATTCGTTCAATCTGCGCATCGGTGAAACCGCCAACTTCCAACAAGAGCTTTCGGGCTTCTCCTGGTCCCAACTCCTCCTGTGCTTTACCATTGCAGTTGCCATACTTGGCTTCCGCTGGATGTATGCCGATGTCGTGGAGTATCGCTGCCGCTTCGAGGATAAACTGTGTTTCTTCATCCAATTGCTCTGCCACACCAATCGTTGCAGCAAGATCGTGTACTTTCACAAAGTGCTGTATGCGTGGCACATCGCCACTATCGTAACTGACCATAGCTCTCATCAGCTCTGCAAGTTTTGTGTTCATAACCTTATTCTATTTTTTATTCCTATCTTTATGTTATTTGCCGACAAAGTTAGTGCTTTTATTTGAAATACGCAAAAAAGATGTTTGTAATTAACGCTCTTATGGATATTTTTTGTACATTTGCATTTGTAAAATATAACTGAACAAATGATGAGAAAGATAATCATAGCTTGTGATTCATATAAGGGATGCTTGACAAGCAAGGAGGTAAACGAGGCGATGGCTTTGGGAGTGAAGAGTGAAGAACGAAGAGTGAAGAATTCAAATGATGTTCTTCCTGCTCCCGAAACCATTACCTTGGAGATGAGTGATGGGGGAGATGGCATGCTCGATGCTTTCCTATCGGCAATGGGAGGAGAGCGTGTCACCATCCATGCCCATGATGCCTTGATGAGATGGATAGAGGCAGATTATGGCATCGTCAAAGATACTGCCATCATCGAGATTGCACAAGCTGCTGGCTTGGCTCTCATCGAACCCGAGCGGCGCAACCCGATGAAGGCTACTTCCTGGGGAGTGGGCGAGTTGGTGCTCCATGCTTATCGCCAAGGTGCCCGACATTTCGTCGTGGGCTTGGGCGGCAGTGCCACTTCCGATTGCGGCATCGGTATGCTCAAGGCAATGGGTGATGACTGGAAGAAGATTCGCAAGGAATGCACCTTTGTGTTGGCTTCGGATGTCACCAATCCGCTTTGCGGCGAAAAAGGGGCGGCGTATGTCTTCGCTCCCCAGAAAGGGGCGGATGCCGAGATGGTTGAGGCTCTGGATGAACGGGCTAAGCGATTTGCTGAGATTAGTGCTCGCCATTTCTCCTACGATAGAAGTAATACTCCAGGAGCAGGTGCGGCAGGAGGACTGGGGTATGCTTTCCTGCAATACTTCAATGCCGAGTTTCATTCGGGAGCAGATTTGCTCTTGGAGGCGGTTCACTTCGATGAGTTGTTGAGAGATGCCGACCTCGTCATTACGGGCGAAGGGCATAGCGACAAACAGACCTTGATGGGGAAGTTGCCACAGCGAATTTTGGAGCACGTCAAAGATAAGAAAGTTTGGCTGATTTCGGGTGGCGTGAGCGATGAGCAAGTCTTGCTCGATGCTGGTTTCGACCGAGTGGTAGCCGTCACTCCGAAGACTATGCCTTTGGAAGAGGCGATGAAGCCTGAGGTGGCACGAGAGAATATAATCAAGGTTATTAGGGAACTTATGCCAATGGTACTTGTGAAGAATTAAACTCTTCGTGATTTTTCATTCTTGAATTTTCGTAGTTTTTGAATAAACAACCATATTCTTCTTTTGATAAGAGCATAGATACCACAATGCAGTATAGAAAATATAGAGAGCCCCATATAGAGAAAAACTCCACATAGTAAACTCACACTTAAAAATAAGCCATCTCTTATAAGTAAGTTGAGAATGATTAAGATAATAGTCGTTAAAACGAAAATATATACAAATTGCCACATAAGCAAATCTATCCAATTATCAGTATGGCATGTGCGCCATGTTGCAGCTCCTGCTATGATATGTATTAGTATTACATAAACAGAAACTTTGTAAGCTGCAATAAGGTTCCCATAGGCAAGAAAAGTGTAAATGATAGGGAAAGTGCCTAAAATAGTAATGCAGCCAATTATTTCAAAAAGGTAAAAGTGCTTATCTTTTAATTTCATAACTGTTGTTGTATAAAGAGTATGGAGAAAGTGTGTTTTAAGGATCAAACTTTCTCCATACTTTATGTTATTCCTCCATCAACTTGCGATAGCGACCCTTCTTGATTTCGGTATCGCCCAATCGTCTAGCCTTGTTGATTTCGTATTCCGAATAACTTCCCTCGAAGAAGAATACCTCGCCATTGCCCTCGAAGGCAAGGATGTGGGTACAGATGCGGTCGAGGAACCAACGGTCGTGGCTGATGACCACCGCGCAACCGGCGAATGCCTCCAAACCTTCCTCCAAGGCACGAAGGGTGTTCACGTCGATGTCGTTGGTAGGCTCATCGAGGAGGAGCACGTTGCCTTCCTGCTTCAGGGCAAGGGCGAGCTGCAAGCGGTTGCGCTCACCACCCGAGAGTACGCTGCAGAGCTTGCTCTGGTCGGTGCCCGAGAAGTTGAAGCGAGAGATGTAAGCACGAGCGTTCACGTCTCTGCCACCCAGTCGCAAGGTCTCGTTGCCTTGGGAGATGACCTCATAGACGGTCTTCTGTGGGTCGATATCCTTATGCTGCTGGTCAACGTAAGCGAGCTTCACGGTCTCACCCACCTCGAAGGTTCCGGCGTCAGCCTGTTCCAGGCCCATGATGAGGCGGAAGAGGGTGGTCTTGCCGGCTCCGTTAGGACCGATGACACCCACGATGCCGTTAGGTGGAAGCATGAAGTTGAGGTCGTTGAAGAGCACTTTCTCGCCGAATGCCTTCTTCACATGCTGCGCCTCGATAACCTTGTTGCCGAGACGAGGACCATTAGGGATGAAGATTTCCAACTTCTCCTCACGCTCCTTCTGCTCCTGGTTGAGCATCTGCTCGTAGGAGTTCAAACGAGCCTTACCCTTAGCCTGGCGAGCCTTCGGAGCCATGCGAACCCATTCCAACTCTCGCTCCAAGGTCTTGCGACGTTTGGATGCCGTCTTCTCCTCCTGAATCATACGCTTAGTCTTCTGGTCGAGCCAAGAAGAGTAGTTGCCCTTCCATGGAATACCCTCGCCACGGTCGAGTTCAAGAATCCACTCGCTCACATCGTCGAGGAAGTAGCGGTCGTGGGTTACGGCGATAACCGTTCCCTCGTACTGCTGCAAGTGCTGCTCCAACCAGTCGATGCTCTCGGCATCCAAGTGGTTGGTAGGCTCGTCGAGCAGGAGCACGTCAGGCTTCTGTAAGAGCAAGCGACAGAGAGCCACACGGCGGCGCTCACCACCCGAAAGGTTGGTTACAGGCCAATCGCCCGGTGGACAATGGAGGGCATCCATCGCACGCTCCAACTTCGAGTCGATGTTCCAAGCGTCGGTGGCATCGATGATGTCCTGTACCTCAGCCTGTCGCTGCATCAACTTGTCCATCTTGTCAGGGTCGCCGTAGTATTCTTCGAGACCAAACTTATTGTTGATGTCCTCGTATTCGGCGAGGGCGTCGTAAACTTTCTGCACACCCTCCATCACGTTCTCCTTCACGGTCTTGTTCTCATCGAGTGGAGGGTCCTGAGGCAAGTAGCCCACAGAGTAACCAGGGCTCCATACCACCTCGCCCTGTGTAGGTTGCTCCAATCCAGCGATGATTTTCATCAGCGTGGATTTACCTGCACCGTTCAGACCGATGATGCCGATTTTAGCTCCGTAGAAGAACGATAGGTAGATGTTCTTCAGAATCTGCTTTTGGTTTTGTGGGATAATCTTCGATACACCCACCATCGAGAAGATGATTTTCTTATCGTCAACTGTTGCCATGTATATATATTAATAATGTGTAATATTGATTTTGATAATGTTTGCTATCTATAATAATAATGTGTATTATTGAATTTTCTGCAAATATAAGAAGAAAATCGCAGATTACCAAATAAAAAGGCGATGAAGTTGCAAAAAACGAGTCGTATTTGTCGGCTATCTCAAAAAAATGCCGTACCTTTGCAGTCGCAATTGGTTCACTGCCACGTCGCACCGCCTAGGAGCGATATTTCTTGGATGAGCCTTGGTGGATGAATCCACCGATGTGCTATTCTAAAGGAAGTGTGCGTAGTGATTAAAAGGGAATCGGGTGAGAAGCCCGGACAGTCCCGCTGCTGTAAGCGTTTTTTTCCGCCTTTTCTTGTAGAGGGCGGAGATGGCAAGCACGATGGTCACTGACATTTTTTCGGGAAGACCGCTTGCTGTGAGTTTGAGGACGCAAGTCAGAAAACCTGCCGTTGCCACTCCCTCTCTCTCTTATAATGTAGAGACACAGAGAGTGCATTCCATCTAGCCTCGTGGATAGGGCTGGGGATGGAACCGTTTTATTATAAGATTTGAATCATGAGGAAGATAGGTTTTCTTTGCCTGCTATCGCTGGGAACGATGGCAATGCCTTCGTCTGCCCGGTCAATGCCTTCGTCTGCCCGGCAGCGTGCCGACACCCTCCGCACCCAGCATCTTCAGCAGGTGGAGGTGAATGCCCTGGCGCAGCATCGCATGATGACCTCTACAGCACCATTGCAACTGTTGGCGCATCAGAATTTCGCCCGTCTGGGCGTTACCGACATCGCCGATGCCCTGCATCGTATGCCAGGCATCAACCTGCGCGACTATGGAGGGGCGGGAGGTATGAAGACCGTTGCCGTGCGTGGCTTTGGAGCCGGACACACGGGCGTGAGCTACGACGGCATGCTGCTCAGCGAATGCCAGGGCGGCGAAATCGACGTGTCTCGTTATTCGCTCGACCAAGTGCAGACGCTCAAGCTCACCATCGGCGACAACGACGACATCTTCATCTCTGCCAGACAAGCCTCGATGGCAGCTATGCTCGCCATCGAGACAATGAACGAGATTCCTGCCGACCATCGGGCGCATCTCTCCACCCAGTTGCAGGTGGGCTCCTTCGGGTTTGTATCGCCTTACTTGCGCTATGTGCAGCGGCTCTCCGACAGGTTTACTCTTCAGGCAATGGGAGAATATACCTATGCCGAGAACGACTACCCTTACCTCTTGCACAACGGCAAGTACACCACCCATGAGCGACGCACCAACAGTCGCATGAACTCGGGGCACGGCGAACTGAACATGCACTGGATGATGGGTGGGCGAGCCGACGGAATGAGCCGAAGCCAACTATGGGCGAAGCTCTACTATTATGACAACGACCGACAGTTGCCGGGCATCGTGCGCTATTATACCAACTTGAATGCCGAGCAGCAGCACGACCGCAATGCCTTCGCACAGGCGAGATGGCAAGCCCGCAGCCTCGACGACC
>DKCU01000053.1:0-5278 GCA_002451555.1 Candidatus Segatella albertsiae | reverse complement strand
GGAATATTATACTTCGGCGGCTCTGATGTGGATGCCGAGCGAGCATTGGGCGGTGGATTATTCCGCCGACTGGATGATGAACTCGCTCAACAGCACCCTTGCCACCGACCTCCATCCTCGTCGCCACGGTATCCTCCAGTCGTTCGCCGCCCGATATACTCAGGGCAGATGGGTGGTGCTTGCCCGAATGCTGGCATCGGTTTATCTGAACAGCGTGGGGCGCAAGATAGAGGCTCAGCAAGGAGATACTCAGCAAGGAGGAAGCACCAATCCCATCAAGGCTGGTCAAGCAGCCAAGGATGTCCATCGGTTCTCGCCATCGCTCTCGTTCTCTTATCGACTGCTGGGAGGTGGTAGAATGACAGGCGACGAACTCTATCTCAGGGCTTCGTACAAGGACATCTTCCGAGTGCCGACATTCAACGAGAACTATTTCTTCCACTACGGAAGCTCCGACTTGAAACCCGAGAAGACCCGCCAACTGAACGTGGGCGTGACTTGGAAAAAATCTTCCCCTATGGATGGGGAAAATGGCGAAAGTCTGCGTTACAGAAGATGGAGCCTTCAAGCCACGGTGGATGGGTACCGCAATCGGGTAACTGACAAGATAGTGGGCGTGCCCTACAACATGTTCATTTGGCGCACCGTGAACGTTGCCCGAGTGGATGTGGTGGGCGTGGATGCTTCCTTGCGCAGTGCATGGCAGGTGGCTCAGGGGCATCGGCTGTCGCTGCAAGGCTCGTATAGCTACCAGCATGTGGTGAACCATACCAACCGCTCGTCTAAGTATTATGGCAACCAGATAGCCTATATCCCCCTGCATTCGGGCAGCATGGCTCTGGGGTGGGAGAATCCTTGGGTGAACGTCTCTTTGCATGGACAGGGCATGAGCCAGCGATGGGCTAACAACGAGCACTACGAGGGCACCGAGGTGGATGGCTACTGGGACATGGGACTTACGCTCTATCGACAACTCGACGATCTGCACTTTTGGGGCAAGTCGCTGAGAGGCGCAAAGGTGAGATTGGATGTGAAGAACCTGCTGGCGAAGCAATACGAGCTAGTGGGGCATTATCCGATGCCTCGCCGCAGTTGGACGCTGAGCATCGGGTATTTGTTCTGATATTTCTGGACCAGCCTTGCTTGTCGTCGGATTACAAATCCGCCGAAACGCCTAGCGGAATATGGAAGGCCGAAAACGCCTAGCGGAATATTAAAAGTAAAAACGATTAAAAATTCAAAATAAAAAAGAGAAAATGAAGAGAAAGTATTTATTAGGTTTGGCTGTGCTCCTGATGGGCACGGCAATGATGACATCATGTAGCGATGACAACGATGGTCCTGACTATTATTTACAGGAGTACAGCACAGGCGCGTACATCGTGAACGCTGGTAATATGTACAGCAATATCGAGAGCTCGCTCACAGCCATCGACTATGCTTCGAGCACAGCCACACAGGGTGTGTTCAAGGCAGCCAACGGTCGTTCGCTCGGCAATACCGCCAATGATGGTATCGTATATGGCAACAAGATTTATATCGCCGTTGACCAGAGCAACACCATCGAGGTAATCGACAAGACCACCAAGCAGAGCATCAAGCAAATCAGCACCACAGCATTGATGGGTAATACCGAGGGTTCGGAGCCACGCCACATCATTGCCGAGGGTGGCAAGGTATATTTCTCCACATACGGTGGCTACGTCGCTGCGGTGGATACCACAAGTTTCGCCCTTGCTGGCAAGTATCAGGTTGGCAGCTATCCTGAGGGCTTGGTTATCGGTGGCGGCTATCTCTATGTAGCAAACAGCAACTTTGGTGCAGGTGGTGGCAACATCTCTTGCATCAACCTTTCCAATGGCAATGTCGAGACCAAGAATATCGAGGGTGTGAACAATCCTACCAGCATCTATTATGCTGGAGGAAAACTATATGTAATCGACAATCAGTATTATGATGCCTCTTACAATGCTTATGGTGAGAATGCCCTTCGTTTTGTAAGTTTCAGCGAAGGTAAATCTCAGAAAGTGGCAGAAGGCAACTATGCCGCTTTGGTAGCCTCTGGACAGAGTACACGCATGAATGTTGTTCAGCCTTACTTCATTGTCCTCAATGCTCCTTATGGTGGCACTCCTAGCGTGAGCGCGATTTTTGCAGGTAGTACGGAGGCACATCCTGTAAACCTATCCGAGATGCCTGAGAGCCCATGCGGCATTTATGTAGATCCATTGACAAACCACATTTTTGTTCTGTCTTATCGCATGGGCGAGTATGGCTACGCCGACTACAATGGCAATGGCTATGTAGTGGAGTATGACGGTGTTGGCCAGAAGCAGCATGAGTATGAGACTGGCGTAGGTTCTTGCGCAATGTTCTTCGACTCTGCCTACAAGACAGCTTACGCTAAGTAAAAATGTTATATTTATCTGTCGAGAGACAGACAATAATAAATTCATCCAATCCAATGGGGAGTGTCGGTTTCGGTCGGCATTCCCCCTTTTTCTTTTTGATCCTTTTGGCTCTTTTTCAAGTAATTATTTTTTCTTCTCAAATAAATGTTGTATATTTGCACCTGTAACAAAAATCAGAATGAAAGAAGAAAGGAAATATCATGGATGCATCTTATACAGACATAGCTATTCGACTCTCGCTCGCTTTGGTCTTGGGCGGAGCGATAGGTATCGAGCGAGAGTATCGTGCCAAGGAAGCGGGCTTTCGCACTCACTTCTTGGTGGCATTGGGCAGTGCCCTCTTTTGCGTGGTCTCACAATATGGTTTCGGCATCGACCTGAAGGATTCCTCCCGTGTTGCGGCACAAGTGGTGTCGGGCATCGGATTCTTGGGCGCTGGTACCATCATCTTCCAGAAGAATGTGGTGCGAGGACTCACCACGGCAGCTGGCCTTTGGGTTACTGCGGCGATAGGTTTGGCTTGTGGAACAGGCATGTATGTGGCGGCGGCACTCACCACGGCGATGGTGCTGCTAGGCTTGGAGGTGCTCAATCTTCTGATTCCTCAGCTTGGTAATACCACGATGGAACTTTCCTTCTCAGCCCCTAACCGAGACAGCGTGAAGAAACTCTTGAAGCAGATAAAGCAAGACGGTATGGAAGTGCATTCGTATGAGTTGAAGGACCGCCGCACCTCCAAGGAAGAGTTCTTGGAGGTAAGCATGGAAATCAAGGCAAAGCGAGGATTCCATACCTTGAGGGTCTTGGACTATATGAATGATTTCTCGGATGTTACCATCTCGACGATAGAATAGTTTCGACCTGTACGGTTGGAATTATCCTATACGCCCTGAAAGGGCAGAAGCACCTAGCCCAGGGCAACGCCCTGGGGTTAAATGAAGTTAGGAGGTCGCCCTGTAAGGGCAAAAGCATTCTACATTAAGTAAGTTTTATGCTTTTGCCCTTACAGGGCGTATTAGTTCCACAATATCTACCCAGGGCGTTGCCCTGGGCTAGGGGCTTTTGGGCTTTCAGCCCGTTTCAACCGTATAGGTTGAATAGTTTTATTGGTATATTCTTGCCAAATAATCGTAGTGTTCTCCTTTTGCTACGAGTTCGCAATGCAAACTGCAGCTTTCTGCGATGGATTTTAATAGCGGAAAGTCAACATATAGCCAGTCGAAGGTATCGCCTTTTACATTCTTGTAAATCATCTGATAATCTACTTCGCCGTAATAGGCACCATTCAGATTGATGTCGAAACTTCCGTCCTCGTTCTCATAGATGTACTTGAGGTCGGAGGAGTCGATGAGAATCTGACCGTCTGGGTTCAGCAATGCCTTCAGGCGCTGGAAGAGGGTAGGGAGATTGGCTATCTTGCCGGCAATGCCTGTGCCGTTCATCAAGAGCAGGATGGTGTCGAAGCCACTATCTTCTTCTTTATCTTCATCTGTGGAGTCGCTCTGGCTTGTTGAAGATTTTCCGCTAGAAAGATGCGCGTCGAAGAGGTTGATGCACTCCACATCCTTCACCCCTCTCTGTCGCATCGCCTCGCAGCTCAATGGCGAGATGTCGATGGCTTTCACGGAAGTAACTCCTTGGCTTTTGGAGGTACCTTTCTTCATGATGTTGTCTTGCAAAGCGAGGGCATGGCAGCCTGCTCCGGCTCCCACGTCGAGCACCTTTCCGTAAGCTAAGGTAAGTGCCTTTTGCTCCAGCTTAGGCATCTCCTCGAAACTTCTGAATAGATGTTTCACAGGCATTTCGTCTTCCTCGAACATAGAGGAGAGCACACGCAGTTTTCCTGCCTTTCCCGATGTCTGATAGTCGAGGATGGCGGCACCCATCGGGTCTTTGTCTTTGGATAGTATGTTTGTATTCATTAGTTTTTCTTTTTAATAGAATGCAAAAATACAATAATTTTTGGAGATTGCCAAAGTTTTTTGTATGTATATTCAGTAGAAATATTTATCTTTGCATCGTTTTAATATAAGGAGATTACAATTTAATATAAGGAGATTACAATATGATGAACATGAAAACTTTGATGGTTTGCGGTATGATGCTGCTGCCATCGTTTAGTTTGGCTCAGTCTTGCTGCCAAAAGAAAGAGGAAGTGAAGTCTTGCTGCCAGATGATGAACAATGAGGTAATCCAGACGATTATGTCTCGTCGTTCTATCCGTAAGTACCTCGACAAGCCTGTTGAGCATGAGAAGTTGGCACTCATCGCCAAGTGCGGCATCAATGCCCCAAATGGTATGAATAAGCAGCCTTGGGTTGTGCGAGTGGTGGAGAACCCAGACTTTATCAAGGGTACTACCGAGATATTCAAGAAGGAGAACCCTGAGCAGGTGAAGCGTGACCCGAATTTCAAGAACATGTATCGCAATGCTCCTAACATTATCGTCGTGGCTACGCAGAATGGCTTGGGACAAGTGGATGCTGGATTGATGGGCGAGAATATGATGTTGGCGGCGAAATCCTTGGGACTCGGCACTTGTTGCTTGGGCGGTCCTGTCCGCTTCCTTCAGACCAGTGATGCTTGCAAGCCTTATCTTGCCAAGCTCAACTTGCCTAAGGATTACGAGATTTGCTATATCCTCGCCGTAGGTTATCCTGACGAGACTCCGGAGGCGAAGCCAAGGGATGAGGGTAAAATCGAGTTTATCAAGTAGAAAAATGAGGGTGTTTTAAACAGATTCCTTTATTGCAAAACTCATCGTTTTATGATGCAAAAGTCATAGAGTTGTGCATCATAAAACGATGAGTTAGATTTTTTCACATTTCATTTTATCTGCTGCTTCTCGCGAATTCAACAAGCAAGTG
>DKCU01000091.1 GCA_002451555.1 Candidatus Segatella albertsiae | reverse complement strand
CGTGCACCGAGGTAGCTACCACCGATACCTGCCACAACGACAACCTCGCACTTCTCGCGCAATGTGTTGGCAACAGCCTGAATCTCGTCCAAGAACTCAGGAGTGATGGAAGATGGCAAATGCAACCATCCCAAGAAATCGTTACCTTCACAAGTGCCGTTCTCAAGAGCCTCCTGAGCGGCCTTTACCTTAGGCTCGTAAGCCTTGACTGCACCCTCTGCGAGGAATGATGCAGCCTTCGTAATGTTTAAGCTGATACTTTTCATTTTTCTTTTACTATCTAAATGAATCTGTTAAAAGTTTGATTTCTATTTGCGGACTGATGCGCTCGTACAATATATTATATACAGCATCGAGTATTGGCATGTTGACGTGCATATGGCGGTTGATTTCCTTCATGCACTTGGTGCCGAAATATCCCTCGGCTATCATCTCCATCTCTATCTGCGCACTTTTCACGCTATATCCCTTGCCTATCATAGTGCCGAAGGTTCGGTTGCGGGAGAAGTTGCTGTAGCCCGTCACGAGTAGGTCGCCTAAATATACCGAATCGTACATGCTTCGCTCTATGGGATGGACGGCAGTGAGGAATCGGCACATCTCCTGCACGGCGTTCGACATGAGTACCGCCTGGAAGTTGTCGCCGTATTTCAAACCGCCACAGATTCCTGCGGCAATGGCATATACGTTCTTCAAAACCGATGAGTATTCGATGCCGATGACATCGCTCGAAGTCTTGGTCTTGATATATTCGCTCGCCAAGCAGTCGTTGGCGAAGGCACGGGCCTTGTCGGTGTCGGAGCAACCCACGGTGAGGTAGCTCAGTCGCTCTAACGCTACTTCCTCTGCATGAGAAGGACCACCGATGCAAGCCAAGTTCTCGTAAGGCACGTCATATACTTGATGGAAATATTCTGAGCAAACAAGATTTTCATCAGGTACGATGCCCTTGATGGCGGTGATGATGAACTTGTCGCTGATGCGTGTCTTGAGCTTTTTGAGATGATTCTTTAGGTAAGGCGATGGGGTTACGAACACGAGGGTGTCGTAGTTTTGCACTATCTTGTTGATGTCGGAGGAGAAGAAAATCTCATCCACGTCGAATCTTGCCGACATCAGATAGGCTGGGTTGTGTCCCATGCGCTTGAAGTCCTCGATGCGGTCGTCGCGACGCATATACCAGCCTATGTGATGAGTATGGCTCACCACAATCTTGGCTATTGCCGTAGCCCAGCTACCGCCGCCAATTATCGCTATTTTACCGCAATTATACATATTTTATAATAATGAGTGAAGAGTGAAGAACGAAATTCTTCACTTATTTGTTGGCAGCGTCAATCCATGCCTGAATGTCGTTCACTGAAGGCTTCTCATAGCCCAGCTTGTACTTCTTGTTAATCTCACCTATTTTTTGTTGGAGACCTTGTGCCTTCTCGTCTTTGATGTCGGAGATGAGGTTGAAGCCAGCCTTGCGAAGCACGTAAGCCCAGTCCTCAGGTACGCCAATCTCAGCCCATTCCTTGATGCTGCTCTGAGGCATCTTCTTCTCAGGCTTCATCTGAGGGAAGAACAATACCTCCTGGATGAAGGTCTTGCCTGTCATGAGCATAACCAAACGGTCGATACCGATACCGATACCTGATGTAGGAGGCATACCATACTGCAATGCACGGAGGAAGTCTTGGTCGATGATCATAGCCTCGTCGTCACCCTTGTCGGCAAGCTTCATCTGGTCGATGAAACGCTCTTCTTGGTCGATAGGGTCGTTCAGCTCGGAGTAAGCGTTGGCAAGCTCCTTGCCGTTGACCATCAACTCGAAGCGCTCAGTCAAGCCTGGTTTAGAACGGTGCATCTTGGTCAGTGGAGACATCTCCACAGGATAGTCGGTGATGAAGGTAGGCTGGATGAAGGTACCCTCACAGAACTCGCCGAAGAGTTCGTCGATGAGCTTACCCTTGCCCATGGTCTCATCTACGTCCATGCCCTTCTCCTTGCAGAAGTTGCGAATCTCGTCCTCGCTCTTGCCGTTGCAGTCGAAGCCTGTCTTCTCCTTGATGGCATCGAGGATAGGGAGGCGGCGATATGGAGCCTTGAAGCTTACGATGTTGCCGTCGATTTCACGCTCAGGCTTGCCGTTTACGGCGATACAGATGGTCTCAAGTAACTTCTCGGTGAAAGACATCATCCAGTTGTAGTCCTTGTACTGCACGTAAAGTTCCATGCAGGTGAACTCAGGGTTGTGGTTGCGGTCCATACCCTCGTTGCGGAAGTTCTTGCCAATCTCATACACACCCTCGAAACCACCTACGATGAGGCGCTTCAAGTAAAGCTCTGTGGCGATGCGCATGTACATATCTTGGTCGAGCGCATTGAAGTGGGTGATGAATGGGCGAGCCGATGCACCACCTGCGATGCTCTGCAGGGTAGGGGTCTCTACCTCGGTATAGCCAGCCTCGTCGAGCACCTTGCGGAGGGTGCGGAGTACGGTGGCGCGCTGGAGGAAGGTATCCTTCACGCCATCGTTGACGATGAGGTCAACATAGCGCTGACGATAACGCAACTCAGGGTCGTCGAACTTATCGTAAGCCACGCCGTCCTTGTACTTTACTATAGGCAGTGGCTTCAAGCTCTTGGCGAGCAAGCACAACTCCTTGGCGTGAACGGAAATCTCGCCAGTCTGAGTGCGGAATACGAAACCCTTCACACCGATGAAGTCACCGATGTCGAGGAGCTTCTTGAAAACAGTATTATAAAGGTCTTTGTTCTCGTCAGGACAAATCTCGTCACGAGCAACATAAACCTGGATTCTTCCCTTAGAGTCCTGCAACTCAGCGAAGCTTGCCTTTCCCATCACACGGCGGCCCATCATACGGCCAGCGATGACTACTTGGCGTGGCTCGTCCTCGTCCTTGAACTCAGCCTTGATGTCAGTGCTGAATGCGTTGGTTGGAAACTCTGCTGCTGGGTATGGGTCGATGCCCATCTCGCGCAATGTCTGAAGACTCTGTCTGCGAACGATCTCCTGTTCGCTTAACTCTAAAATGTTCATATTATATCTAGATATATCTATTTTTATTATTTTCGCTGCAAAATTACGAATAATTTTCCGAACTTTGTTCGATTTTATATTTTTTATATATAATAAGGTGCTTTTTCCAACCACCTCGTCTCTCCTTCATAAGGATGGCTCCACCTCTTTCCCAAGCCCCTCTCTTCTCAGGAGAACGGAATGTGCTGGCAACGCTATAGTTTGATAAATATCTTCTTGTGATACATCCAAATACCCATGATGGCGTGGATGGCGACGAAGAGTAGGGCGTAAGAGAGGGAGACGAGATACTCGTCGCTGATGGCATTGCGGATGAGATTGATGATGTCTGCCTTGATGCCGTATGTGCCAAAGACGATGGCGAGAAATTCGCTCATCACATAGAGGAAGAGTGGATTCATGCCAAAAGCGAGAAAGAAGGTCGCTATTGGATTGTTTCCTTGCTTCTTGTTTTCACCTCCGTTGTCTTGCTCTTGTTTTTTGTTGCTGTTTCCGTTGTCTTGCTCTTTCTTATAGGTATTTCCGTCGATATATTGTACGAGCAAACTCAATATCCATGCGGCAAAGCCACAGGTTACGAATACGTAGCTTGGACTCCATATACGTTTATTGATTCCAAAACCGATGAAAGACAAAAATAAGCCGAGAACCAACATGACGAGGCCGCTGATTTTTAAAAACTTGACTTTGGAATAGATGTCTTGTCCTGGTTTGGAGATATACTTGCAACAGAGAAAACCTATCATCGTGTGCGCAATGGCAGGGATTGTGCTCAGAAGTCCTTCGGGATCGACTGGACTTTTGTGGTAGAGATGGTCGTAACCGAAGATGTGGAGGTCAGCTTGGGCGATGACGTTGATGGATGAGTCGTATGCATAGCCATTGCCAAAGGCGAGGATTCCCATGTAGATGATGATGAGCCCTAAGATGATGTGGACAAAGTATCGTTGGTTGATGTGGATGGCGAGGATAGAGACGATGCCGTAGCAAAGGGCGATGCGTTGTAATACTGCCCAGAAGCGAAGGTGGGCGAAGTCAAGTGCGTTGCCACTACATATCATGTCAAACCAGTTGATGCCCAAACCTATCAGAAAGAGTAGGAGGGTTCGCTTGATAATCTTTTTGTAGATGGAAGCAGAAGGCTTGAACTCCGTCTTACGCAACGAGAGATAAGTTGAAGCTCCCATCATGAAAAGGAAGAAGGGGAACACGAGGTCGCATGGAGTCAAGCCGTTCCATTTGCTGTGCTCCAAGAAACTATAGTTGTGCTCGCCACCATTGTTGACGAGTATCATGAGGGCTACCGTGAGCCCTCGCATGATATCGAGGGATTTTAAGCGTTTATTCATAAGTGTGATAAAATGAGTTACGCATTGATTGTTGATACTATTTGATAAAGTTGATGACTTCCTTGGCCACTTCCACGCTGTTGCCTTCAGGCTTTGCTGAATATGGATTCTTTTGGAGAGTCCATGGTTCTTCGATGCTATACCAGTCGATTTGCGGACCGCTTGGCAATGCCATTTGGAAAAGCTCGGAGGCTGTTTTGTTGGCGTTTTTGCCACCGCCCAATGCCTCATAGTCGGGTTGGGTGCTTGCTTCCATCTGGTCGGCGAGAGCTTTCATGTAGATGCTCCAACGCTTGTAATAGAAGTCTTTCAGGATGCCTTGCCATTCCTTGTGGGCATAGTCTCGAAGACCACCTTTGTCTGCACAGGTGCGATTGCCCCATGTAGTGATTTGCACTCTGGCGTTCCATTCATAGAGGTCTTTCTCCTGGGTTGTCTTTCCTAGGTTTCGAGCGGCTTCTATCCAATGTCCGAGACGAAATTCCGAGCGAGTTCCGAGGAGCTTGTCTTGGAGCAATATCATGTCGAGGAATCGCTTGGAGTCCTGATCGAATTCCTTGCGCGAGAAGGCGTTGTAGTCGGCGATAGTCTTCAGATATTGCTTTCTGCCTTGGTCATCGAGCGCTTGACGGCAGATGTCAACGAGGTCATACTCGAAGTTGTTGTTCCCCTTGTACTTATCTGCCACGCTAACCATGAGGATGGCGGCACGGCGTGTATCCTCGGGGTCGTAATAATTGTGCATCTTCGACCAACTCTTTACTTGGAAATTGTTGAGCGATGGACGACCGCAGAAAATAGGCTCGTGAGGTCCTTGCTGATTATTGCCCAATGGACAGTTGTAGATGCTCTTAGCCAATATCTCCCATGCCTCTTCGATGGTGCTGTCATGGATGCCATATCTGGCAAAGCAATAGTCTTTGATCCATTCTTCCTTGGTTGTCTTTTGGTCAATCCAAGGAAGTTCGCTCATCAACTCAAACATCACGGGATTATTTTCCGAACCTTCCATGGTGAAGCCCCATCCTTTGAGTGAAGAGTGAGGAGTGAAGAGTGAAGAATTCTCTTGCTTTTTCCCGGTGGCGAGATAGAAGTTGTTCAAGAGTTGGTCCATTCTGCCGTGCAGGCCGACGTTGGCACCGAAGTTCTCCAACATACAGAAGAGCCAGTTGTGCTTACCATATCCTCCCTCTCGCTTCCAGATACTTGGGATGCCGAACATCGGGCGACATTCAGAGAAGAGGTCGAGAATGAGCAGGTCGCCTGGTTTCATGTTCTCTATCATCTGTGGACGTGGATTCTCCGTCCATCCTTGTATGACCCAGGTAGCTTTCGGATTGGCACGTTTCATGGCATCCATCATTGCCTTGCCAGCCTTGGCATAGTCGATGGCAGCATCGTCGTTGCTCTCGTGGAATGGGTCCATGGAGTAATAGTCTGCCTTACCATACAACTTGGTCAACTCCTTGAAGTAGAGGTCGGCGATTTCAGAGAAGCGTGGGTCGGTAGGTAGGAGGTTGGCAGGACGTTGGTAACCGTTCCAAAGTCCACCATCGGTGACGTTCAATCCGAGTTTCTGTTTAGCATCATGTGGCATCATGCCGCAATAGCCAGGCAATACAGGTTTCATGCCGAGTGATTTCATTCGAGTCAATATCTTCTTTTGCAGAACTTCCTGTTGCTTGTACCAGTTGAGAGGCAGAGGCCCGCCCCAACCTTCGAGGTTGTTCATCTCCCACCAGGCGAGGAAGGCAGGACCGGCGATAAACTTGCCCACTTCTTCCTCAGAATAGCCGAGTTTGAGGAGCATGTTGCGCCAGACACATTCTTCGCCCACGATGGCAAGAGGCATGTTGATGCCATGCAGTGCCATCCAGTCGATTTCCTTTTGCCAGCGTTTCCAGTCCCAGAAAGCCATGGAATAAGAGAAAGTGCAGTAGTTGAAGTCGTAACGCAATTTGAGATCAGTCTCATGGCGTTCCTTTTTGCTGACACTAGGAAGGTTGTTAGGAATCTTTGTGGTCATGTTATTCCATGAAATATGGATGCCAGCATAGTGCTTCAGATACCAATTGACTCCCACGGCTATATTCACCCAGGAGTTTCCTCTTATAATAATAGGTGAAGAGTTGGCAGATAGCGTGTTGCTTTTGTAGGCATGGTTGCTGCCAGCTTGGTCAATCTCAAAGAAGTCTTTGTCGCTTTTGACCAGCACAGTTTGAAACTTACGTGAAGCACCCTTGTCGATTCTTTCCAGAATATCATCAACCGGATTAGCTTGAAGGCTCATAGGCGTGAGCATCAAAAGGAAAAATATATATTTTTTCATAAAAGGCTTAAGTTTTTAATTTCAGTGTTGAGTGTAAAGTATCGAGTGCAGAATATCGAGCATCGAGTGCAGAGTATCTTGCATGGAGTGCAGAATATCGAGCAAGCTCTCATCAAGGCGGTGTAACACCGCACAACAATCGCAACTCTGTTGCGTAAAACAACCATCGCCAGCCCCGTAGGGGCACAGGCTTCGCTGGCGATACCAAAACTCTGGCGAAGCTATAGCGTAGCCAGCTACATCCCCTCTACCCTGAGGGGAGAGGGGCTTGGGGAGAGCGGTGGAGCCCTCCTTATGAAGGAGGGACGGGGTGGTTGGAAAAAACTCCTTATGATGGAGAAACAGGGAGTTTGGAAAATCCCTCTGATAAAGCGATATCTCAAATCACCCTTCCCTGAAGAAATCGAGAGCTTCCTTGATTTCTTCAGTAGTAGCAGTCTGGTTGATACGGATATCCCCAATACCACCGAGCAAGGTGAAGTTGATGATTCCGTTCTGGTTCTTTTTGTCGTGAGTCATCAGTTCGATGAGTTCAGCATAGTCATCGCAGGTAATAGGCAAGTTGCCATAGTATTCCTTGATGAAACTGACCGTCTGTCGCATTTTCTCAGTAGGAAAACCGGTCTTCACGGCACTCAGATAGAGTTCGCAGATCAGACCGAAAGCTACGGCATAACCATGCAGGATAGGATTACGTTTCAGTGCCCAACTCTCGAAGGCATGACCGAAGGTATGTCCTAAGTTCAGAGCCTTGCGGATGCCATGCTCATGAGGGTCTTCTTCCACAATACGTTCCTTCACCTTCACGCTGTCGGCAACCATTTGCTGCAAGTGCTTCAAGTCAGGCTTGTCGAGGTCGAAAGTTACCAGTTCCCTCCACATATCCTCCGTCGAGATGAGCCCATGCTTGAGCATCTCTGCATATCCCGAACAGATGTTCTCGGCATCGAGCGTACGGAGAAATTCAGTGTCGAGGATGACATACTTAGAGTCGTTGAATACGCCAATCTCGTTTTTCAGTCCATTGAAGTTGATGCCCGTCTTGCCACCCACCGAGGCATCGACCATGGCGAGCAGGGTGGTAGGGATGTTGATGAAGTTGATGCCACGTTTGAAGGTGGATGCGGCGAAACCACCGAGGTCTGTCACCATGCCGCCGCCAAGGTTGATGAGGCAGGAGTGACGCGAACCGCCACCGTCGCCAAGCGACTTCCATACATGGGCGATAGTTTCCAAGTCCTTGTGGGTATCTGTAGCGCCGATGGTGATGACCTGGGCATTCTTCAGTGTGAAGTAATCCTTGATGACAGGCAAGCACTTCTCGACGGTCACCTCGTCGGTGAGGATGAAAATCTTGTCGTGCTCGCATTCCGTGAGAGCGTTTGCAATCTCGCTCTCCAAATGGGTAGATATGATAATTCTCTGATTCATAACAGTAACGTTTAAAGATGAATGTCGCTTACATGAAAGCGACTGATATAGATATTGCTTTTGCAAAGATACACTAAAAAACTGATTTGAACAATATTTTTGCTTAAATTGACTTATAATTATGAGAAAAAAGTAACTTTTGGTTTAAACCTTGCATAATTACACGCGTCTAACCAATTAAAATCAAAAAAATAACAACTTATTAGCAATGAAGAAATCAATCCTTATGATGCTGTTGCTTTTGGTCACGATGGCATCATACGCACAGGAACGGCTCATTAGCGGTGCAATCATCGACCGCGACACCAAGGATCCTGTGGAGCAAGTGACCGTTCAGTTGCTCAAAGCCGATAGTACTTATGTGACAGGCGGCATCAGCAACGAGAAAGGTCTTTTCCATTTCAATGCCCCGGAAAACGGCAAGTATCTCCTCAAAATCACCAGCGTGGGCTACAAACCTACCATCAAGCGCATCGTCATCGCCGACGACAAGAACTTGGCGATGGGCAATGTCGTGATAGGTGCCGATGCCATCATGCTGAAGGGTGCCGTAGTGACTGCGATGGCACAGAAAGTGACGATGAAGGAAGATACTTTCGTATATAACTCTGCAGCTTATCGTACACCGGAAGGTTCTGTCGTCGAGGAGTTGGTGAGACGCTTGCCAGGTGCTGAGGTATCAGACGATGGTACCATCAAGATCAATGGTAAGCAAGTGAAGAAAATTCTTGTCGATGGCAAGGAATTCATGAACGGCGATACCAAGACCGCCTTGAAGAACCTGCCTACCAGTATCATTGAGAAGATCAAGGCATACGACGAGAAGAGCGATCTCGCCAAGGTGACGGGTATCGATGATGGCGAGGAGCAGACCGTGCTCGATTTCGGTGTGAAGAAGGGCATGAACAAGGGTGTGATGTCCAACATCGATCTCGCCATAGGCAACAAGGATAGATATGCCGAACGTCTCTTCGGAGGTTACTTCAATAGTAACAACCGTTTCATGATATTCGGTAACGCCAACAACAACAACGACCAAGGATTCCGTGGCGGTGGTCCTGGCAGAGGCTTTGGAGGCGGAAATGGATTGAATGCCAACAAGATGTTGGGGGGCGTATATAACTATGAAATCAAGGATAAGTTCAGCTTTAATACTTCCCTTCGTTGGAATCATAGCGATGGCGATGCATGGAGCAGAATTTCAAGTGAGAACTTCATGGGAAGTTCCTCTTCTTTCAGTAACAGTGTTTCTCAGCGATTCTCTCGTAGCAATAGTTGGAATGGCGACATTCGATTGGAATGGAAACCAGACACCATGACAAACATTCTCTTCCGCCCATCCATTTCATGGAGCACGAGCGATGGACTTGACAGTGGTGTTTCTGCTTCCTTCAACCAAGACCCATATCAGTTTACTGACGAACCTCTGTCTGACGAGGGTGCTGAGGAATTGGCCAAGAACGAAGCCTTGGTCAATAGACAGCAGAGTCGTGGATTGAGCTATTCTAAGAGTAACAACGTCAATGGTATGTTGCAAATAAACAGAAGACTCAACTCCATGGGGCGTAATGTCACTCTCCAAATGAATGCGCGATATACCGATAGTGACAGCAAGAGCATCTCCCTACAGAACGCTCATCTCTATCTCATCAAGACGTTGGAGGGTACGGACTCAACCTATCAGACCAACCGTTATAACCTCACTCCTTCGAAAAAATATAGTTATAGTGCGCAGGCTACCTATAGCGAACCCCTTTGGAGGGCAACATTCTTGCAGTTCAGCTATAAGTTTACCTATAGTTATTCTAAGAGCGACCGCAGTACATACGATTTCAGTTCCTACAACTTCGAAGGCGTTGAGCCAGGATATCGTTCATGGGGAAACTATCTCGGCCGTTTTGATAGCAATCTCGAAGATTATAAGAGCGAGAACTTGAGCCGTTTCTCGGAATACAAGAATTATACCCATGAGATACAGGTGATGATGCGATTTATTCGCCAAAAGTATAACTTGAGTTTTGGAGCGATGATTCAGCCACAACAATCGAAGTACATTCAGGACTATCAAGGTGTACATGTTGACACGGTAAGAAATGTAGTGAATATAAGTCCTACTTTGGATTTCCGATACAACTTCACCAAGCAGAATCGTTTGCGCGTCAGATACCGTGGTACCACCTCGCAACCAAGCATCTCGCAGTTGCTCAATATCGTGGATGACAGCAATCCGCTCAGCATCTCGATGGGTAACCCTGGCTTGAAACCATCATTCACGCAGAGCTTCAACTTGTTCTACAACAACTCTGTGATGAACCATAATCGCAACTTCTTTACTTTTGCTAATTTCTCGACCACGAGCAATAGTATCAGTAATAAGGTGACCTATAACGAGCAGACCGGTGGAACCATCAATAGACCGGAGAATATTAATGGTAACTGGAATGCGAATGTCGGGGTCATGTTCAATTGCTCCATAGACTCAGCAGGCGTTTGGAATGTGAACACGAATACGGACTTAGGTTATGACAACATGGTAAATTACTTAAGTTTGGATAAGACGCAAGGCTCGCAGAAGAACAAGACAAGACGTCTTTCTTGGAACGAACGTCTCTCTTTGAGTTACCGTAACGAGTGGTTGGAAATCGGTGTTGACGGAACGCTTTCTTATCTTCATGCCAAGAACAAGCTCCAGCCAAACAGCAACCTCGACACTTGGCAATTCTCTTATGGTCCTAGCATGACCTTGACAGCGCCTTGGGGTACAAGCTTGAATACCAGTCTCTCTTGCAGCAGTCGCCGTGGTTATAGTGACAGCAACATGAATACCGATGAGTATGTATGGAACGCCCAACTCTCACAGGGCTTCTTGAAGGGCAAGCCTCTCACGGTAATGCTCCAGTTTTACGACATCTTGCATCAGCAGAGTACACTCTCCCGAGCTATTTCTTCTTTTTCTAGAAGTGATACGGAATACAATGCCATCAATAGCTATATGATGCTTCATGTGGCATATCGCATGAATCTCTTTGGAGGGAAGGAGGCACGTCGTGAAGGCAGACGTGGCGAAGGTCCTGATGGACGTCGCCCAGACTTTGGTGGTCGTCCATTCAATGGCGGTGGTCGTCCTATGGGACCTCCTCCTGGTCGATTCTAATGATTGCTTGTTTGATATAAAACTTGATGAAACGAAATGCAAAAGCTCGCTAGAACAGATATGATGGTTCTAGCGAGCTTTTGTATTTCCATTAATTTGTTATTCCCCGATAATCGTTGCGATGATTTTTCGACTGCCGCCTCCCTCTCTGAACTCACAGAGGTAGATGCCCTGCCAAGTACCGAGGTTCAGTCGGCCATTGGTGATGGGGATGGTGAGCGAAACACCTACCATCGACGACTTGGCATGGGCTGACATATCCGTAGGGCCTTCGTCTTGGTGTCGATATCGTGGGTCGCCGTCGGGAACCAATCTCTCGAAGATGCCCTTGAGGTCGTAGCGCACATCCGGGTCGAAGTTCTCGTTGAGCGACAAACCGCAACTGGTGTGGCGAACAAACAGGTTAATGATGCCAGTCTTAGGCAAGGCTGGCAGATGGCTTAATACCTCGGTAGTTACGAGATGGAAGCCACGAGGTAGTGGGCGCAATGCGAATTCTACTTGTTGTATCATCATAAACTAGTATTAATCTTATCCATAATTGTTCTCGCAATTTGTTGGCAAAGTTAAACAAAACTTGTCAAACTTGCAAATATTATGTGAGTATTTTGGTAAATGATGCTAAAAATATTCGGTTATGTCTGTGATTGTCATAACTAGGTTGTACTTTTGCCGCCAGTTACAACAACTATAATATAATAAGGTAAGAAAGGGATGAAATGATGTGGGATAGTACCTGAAAAGTGAAATTTAAGAGGAATCCGCAAGATTTCTTGCGAAAAGTTTGGTGGTTCGTCAGAATTTTACTAAATTTGAAGGCGAAATAGTGACAGGGCAGGTGAAAGTCCTCGCTTGAAGTCGCTACGATGCAGAAGCAAGATTATCTTGTGGACACGAGCAAACAATTCAGTTCTGTAGGTTGAAATCTGGTAAATTGAAACGTAGAAAGAACGAGAATTTGTTTGAGCGAGTCTGCACCATTTATATGGTGTGGATTCCTCTTTCATATTTTCTTTTCTACGGGTTTTACCAGAGCCTAACTTACAAGAAAGTGTTGAGAGAAGGGGTTCACACCATTCTTTTTTCACTTATGAACCATTATGGACTTGTTTGGTAAGCAGAATTTTCCTACCTTTGCAAAATGAAAGGTTGTCTAAAGGCAATCAATGATAAGAATAACTTAAAAACGTATAACTATGAGCAAGGTGTTTCAAGTTAAGCCGAAGCGTATCAAACGCTCGAACGGCACCGTTCTCACTCCCGAAATGGTAGTGACAGTTACGACCCAACAGCACACCGCCACCCCGTTCTACAATGGAGCCAAGGAAGTGCAGGAGGCATACATGCGCCTCTATGCTTTCGACTACAAGAAAGCATGTTGCAATCAGAATGATTTTGAATTTAAGAAGTTGGACTAAAATATATAAAGTATGATTAAAGCAAATAAACAAGTTCTTGACGTATTTGTCAAGCTTTTTGAGGAAGCTATTCCTGTAATATTGGAAGAGGGCAAAAAGGCAATGGATGACATCGTCAATAACACAAAAGAGCAGGTCGGTGATTTTATGAAGGAGCTGAATACTGAGACTGCAAAAAATGTAGAATTTAAAGAAGTTGAACTTTTGAATTCTTCAAAGTTGATAACATTCGCCAAAGAGAATATTGTTCCAGGAGCTAATGAAGTGTATGCTTGGAAAAAGCAATACAAAGACAGTGTCTACATCAATTTGGCATACGGAAATGACCAAAATCTGTTGGAAAATGATAAGAATAAATTCATCATCATAAAAGCTGAGGCTTTAACTGGTGATTTATTGAATATGTTTGAAGAATCAGAATTAGTAATTTTAAAATAGTTGTAGATATGTTTGACAGTATAATTGCTGCGATTAAAGCAGCATTTCGCTATATTGTGAATTTAGTACGTAAAGTTATTAATGGAATATTAAACTTTACTAAGCAGGTTGTTAACTGGTTTAAGAGTCTTCGACTAGATCCTCAAAAGGACACACCATTTATTGCTGATGCTAGTGAGTTTAAAGAAATGCTCAAGACTGCACCTAAAAAAAATGTGGGTATTTTTGAGGGTGTATATGATGAGGAGGCAGATGAGATAACTGCAAATAGATATCTTGATGCTGATGAGGTAGACCAAAAAACCAAGGACGTGTTAGGTAACGAATCTTTGGTTGTATTAAGTTAATAGTTTATAATATGGCACGTATGAGTACAATTCTGATTATTGGTGCAGTCACTGTAGCAGTGGGAGCAGGTGTGGTTTACTATAGTTACAAGAAAGGTCTTTTTAAGAAAAAAAAGATTGTAAAACCGATTTGTAACTTAAATGTTAAAAATGTACAAGGCACATTACCATTTACAGATGTTATTGGGTGGTTTAAAAGTCTTCGCTTAGATTCTCAAAAGGCTACTCCATTTGTGGCATTGGCAGATCAACTTGAAAATATGATTGGTGCATATTTCAAGTCTGATATTGTGTTTGTTTATCCTCCATTGCCAGATGATGTCTTTAAAGACCAGGGGAAAAAACGCATTCTTCTTGGAGTGTATGATGAGAACATTGACGAAGTTAGCCATGCATTGTTGATTGTTGCAGATGCCTTTGATCAAAAAACATTAGATGTGTTGGGTAATGAATCCTTAATTGTTTTAAGCTAATATGTGGTGGAGTGTTTTGGGCCTTTTAGGAGGTGGCTTATTAGGAGCCGCCCTTTTCTTGACGATAGACTATTTCTTGTCTCCAGAGACTTTGGGAGAGGCCGTAAAAAAAGAAGAGCCTGATGCTTTTAAGGTTCTTATCAAAGAGAAGAAGAAAAATGCCGTAAATGTTGGTATATTTGATGAAGATAATGAGTATATCAATGATATGGAAATAACTTCAAGTAAAGGAGTAAGCCGTTCCTTGCGTAAGGGACAAATATATTATGTATAATATATGTGGAGCGTCAAGAAGTTGTAAACTACTTGACGCACCCTTTTAATTTTTAACTCAATGAAATTTCAAATAGATAAGCAAAAACTTTCAAGTGACAAACTGCTCTTTCTTGCCAACTTTGAACTTTCGCTTAAGCAATATGTAGAAAAGCTATTAATGGATTATCCTAATTTAGGAGTAACCCCAAATTTGAGCGTAGAGGAAAGAAAAGACAAGTTTTTCTTTTTAGAAAACAATGCCGACTTTGACATAAAAGATAGTTTGTTTATAAATAGTAAGGTTGAAAGTTATGTAAAAAGCAAGTTGATTGTAGATTTTCCAGAATGTAGCTTGCTATTATGTATTAAATATCGTATGCTTTCACAAGAAACACAAAGTCAAAAAGAAAATAGTGAAACTCGTAAAGAAAACAACGGTGACGATTTGCCAACTTTTCTTCCTCAAACTCCTAGATATTCTTTTGAACAAATAATTTTGCCAGAGGAAATTAAAAAAAGAATTTTGAGTGATTTGAACTCTATCAAATGTCAGGATTTGATTTATAATCAATGGGGCTTTTCGGAAGTAGAGTCTAAGCCTAAGAGTATTCTCAATTTCTTTGGACCTCCAGGCACTGGTAAAACAATGTGTGCCCATGCCATCGCCAAAATGTTGGGTAAGCCTTTGTTAGCTCTTAACTACTCTGAAATAGAATCAAAGTATGTTGGTGATGCTGCCAAAAACTTGAAAAAAGCTTTTGATACGGCGACTGATCTTGGTGCAGTGATGTTTTTTGATGAAGCAGATTCTTTTTTAGGGAAAAGAATCGAAAATGTAAGTCATGGTTCTGACCAAGCCTTGAATTCTTTACGTAGCCAAATGTTGATATTATTGGAAGAGTTTGAGGGTGTTGTACTTTTTGCAACTAATCTTGTAACTAACTTTGACAAGGCATTTGAGTCAAGAATTTTGGATCATATTAAGCTTGAATTGCCAAATCGAGAAGCGAGAGCTGCTATCATAGACAAAATGCTTCCTTCAAAAATGCCATTAGAGCATCGCTTTACGCATGAGGAATTGTTGGAGGCAAGTGACTTGATTGACGGATTTGCTGGTCGAGAAATAAAAAATGCAATTTTAACAATGTTGTTGGATAAAGCAAGTTTAGGTTTAGAAAATCCTATATTTACATTAGAAGACTTGAAAACGGCATTATCCAAGAAAAAGGAACAAATAGACAAACTCAAAGCAGAAGAAAAAGAACGCCGTAAGGAAAAAATTGCAAAACGTCTTCAAGACAAGTTAGAAGAAGATGCTGCTTATGAAAATCAAAAGCACAATCTTCGTGATAAAAAGACAAGGAAAAGAAGATAAGTCTATAAAAAGTGTAATTTATGAAAGTCTCTTTTACATATATAGAGCTGCAAGATTATCTGTTGAGCCATTTCCATAAGACATTGAATGTGTCTTATGTTAATGACTCAATCATGGAAATCTCTGTGCCTGTTAAGGTCTTGGGCTTCACCAAGCTGATTGGTATCAATCTCAGCGTGATGAAAATAGAGGGTACTGACCTATTCTTGGCTTATGATGGTAAGATGGGGATAGACTTGTTGGTTACTCCAGCATTGACTTTTGTAAAAAGGCTTGTCCCAGAAAAGACTGATTGTGTGCAAATACTTTCAGGTAATGTCATCAAAATATCTCTTGGTGACATTGACAAGTTAGAAAAAGTTTTTGAAAAATTGGTATTGAAAAATATTACGTTTGCCCCATGTGGTATCGTGATAGAGACTACTCTTCTTTAAATATTCTGCCAGACTTTGAACTTCCTTTTCAACAGTTTCACTCGCATGGATTTAATGTTTGTGATTTACTGTATGAAGACAAGGTCTGGCAGTTTTTGTTAATTTAAATTTTAAACAATATGGAAAAGAAGGAAAGTAAAATATTGGAGGAGCTACGTCGTAGAGGCAAAATCTATGAAGACCCTGCTCCAAAAGTCGGAGGCTTGACAGGATGGTTGATAGACTTATTCTCCAAGAAAAAGTAAATCACGTACACATTTTTCTTGATGTTCTGCCATGAATTGTCGTATCTATATAGTTACTTTGTACCCGAAATCAAAAGTAAAACTATATAAGATAAAATGACAATGGAAAAGAATATCAAGAAAAGAGTGTGTGGGGTGGCAATGGCATTGATTGTCGTGCTGACAGTAGTGTTTGGTTATCGTTTCTTCTTGAGCCCTCAGGGCTATTGGCAAAAGCAGAAGAAAGCGGATAGGGAAGAGTATTCGGAAAGAAGGATGCTTTGGCGGAAGTCAGAAACGATGACCATGCAACGGATGCTGCAAGATTTGACTTTGTTGGCTAATGGCGATTCAGTCTTGGTCTGCGAAGCGTGTTATCTGGCGCTCCCTGCTTATCGTGATTTCATTCATGGAACTGCTCAACCGAAGAGAAGAACTTGGGTGGATTTGAGGTATAGATATGGTTTGTATCTCGCAAATGGCAGGGAAAAAATGCAGCAAGTGGCAAGGGAGAGAAACTGTAAGGCTTTCGTCTTTTTGTCTGAGCGTCGCCTTGAGGAGCAGAAGGATTCCACCAAGGATTACCGTAAGGAGAAACCTACTCATACGGAGGCTATATATAATAAGGTGTATCCTGTGCTTGGTAGGTCTGCGGATAAGGAATTCGACGAGTGGAGAAAAGATAATAGATGGGGATGGCGTAGATTTTGCATACTGATGTAGAAAAGTCTGTCAAGCGAGGACAACTAGCCTATCTAGGCTAGACAGGCAGCCTGTCTCACCGAGACAGCGAGACTGTCCTAGGCAGACAGTCTCCTCAACATCTCAATGGGTGACATGTCATGTCGAGGGCTTACGCTCGTTTTGACCGCACACCGCACAAGATGTGGCGTAACGCATTGTAATACAGTGGTTTTGCCCTTGTGTGGTGTTGCGATGACACCGCACAGAGACCGCACAACACAGCACGGCTTCATTTTTCGAAAATGGTCATTTGGAACTTAGTGTTGTCTGCGTGCGGTGTTCGTGCGGTCATTATGTGCCACCGCACTCTGTAAGTCGCTTATTGATAGTAAGTTATAATGAACCTGTGCGGTGTGCGGTCTATTTGCTAATTTAGAATGAAGAATATGGATAGAATTTTAGGAATTTTAATTGGGGCAGTTATGTTCTTGCCCTGGCGACCGATTGTTGCGTTATTGGTTGCAATATGGCTTGTCAACATCAATGGGGTTGAGTTGTATAACTGGCATGATGGTTTAGCGCATGGCATATTTTTCTTGCCAAATCTGGTGAGACATCTTTTCGATGGCGATGTCCTTTTCAAGGCGGTCAATCATACTGCTGGATATAATGTTGCATGGTGGATGGCTACGATTGGTTCGTGCATCGGCTGGACTATTGACGCATGCTTCTCTTGCATGAAAGCATGGGCGTTTTTGGCGAGTGATGAATAATAAACGTGAAAACTAAGAATTATGAATAGCAATGTTTTCTTTCAGCCCTTCGTAGGCAAGGATTATGCCAACGGAGGCATCTTCGGCAAGCGAATCATGATATTGGGCGAGAGCCATTATTGTGATGAGGAATGTGCGGATTGTGGCGATTGCCGTCTGCATCGGGAGTGCATGGGCTTTACGCAGCAAGTGCTTGGAGATTATCTCGATGAGAGTAAGGAACGGCAGAACTGGATGCGGACTTTCTTGAAGTTCGAGCGTTCGTTGGTGGGTGAGGAAACTGACCAAACGATGAGAATGAAGATTTGGAACTCGGTCATTTTCTTCAACTATCTGCAAGTGGCGATGGGTGGTCCTCGTGTGGCTGGTACTTCCGAGCAGTATCAGCAAGCTGGAAAGGCTTTCTTTGAGGTCGTCGAAAAGTATCAGCCAGAGTACATCATCGTATGGGGCAAGCGGCTTTGGAATAATTTGCCTGGTGATAACTGGCTACATGAGAATGCATCGGATGTTCATTGGGTGGATAGTAATGATATAGAGGTAGAAGGTACTTGGGTACCTAATGGTTTCTATGTGATGCCTGGCGGCAAACATGTGAAAGCTCTTGTGGTGAATCATCCTTCCGTGGGCTATTCTTGGGACTTTTGGCATCGGGTGATACAAAGATTTTTGAGATAAAATCTAAGATTATTCTAAGTTTTCTTGTGAGTCTCAAAAAGTTTGCTTACCTTTGCGGAATTATCATAAAAGAAGATAGTTATGGCAAAAAAAGTTGTAAACAAAGGGATGGATACAACTTTGGGTGATTTCATCAATGAGATAAAAGGCATTATCAATACTGCAAGAGCTAACGCTGTGCGCAGTGTTGATTTCTGCCGTGTGCAAATGTACTGGTCTATCGGAAAGCGTATTTTCGAGAAAGAACAGCAGGGGAAGGAGCGTGCCGAGTATGGCAAGTACTTGATTCGCAATCTTGCAAAGGGAATTGAACCAGAATATGAAAGTGGATTTTCTGTACGACAGTTAGAAATGTGTAGGCAGTTTTATCGTCTTTATCCAATTGCGAACGCACTGCGTTCGCAATTGAATTGGACTCAATATAGAATGCTGATTCAGATACCTGACCCGGATAAGCGTGAGTATTATGAGTTGGAGGCTGTAAATGAATGTTGGACAGGCCGTCAGCTTGAACGCCAAATCAACTCCATGCTTTATGAGCGTCTTTTACTGAGCAATGACAAGGAATCTGTTTTGGCTGTCGCTCGTAAGGAACGTGTTCCTGAGTCTCCACAAGAAATCATCAAAGACCCGATGGTGTTAGAATTTTTAGGTTTGGAGAAGAAGGCTTCTTATTACGAGAAGGACTTGGAGAGTGCCATTATTACGCATTTGGCTGATTTTCTCTTGGAGATGGGCAAGGGATTCTCATTCGTGGCTCGTCAGAAGAGATTGTTGGTGGAGGATGATGAGTATTTTGTCGATTTGGTATTTTACAATCGCCTGCTACGTTCATTTATCATCATAGAAATCAAGGATCATAAGCTGACCCATCAAGACTTGGGGCAACTTCAGATGTACGTCAACTATTATGATAGATGTGAGAAATTACCAGAGGAAAATCCTACCATTGGCATATTGTTATGTACTGCAAAGAATGATACAGCGGTGAAATTAGCCCTTCCAGAAGACAATAAGACGATTCTTGCAAGTCAATATCAGCTATATCTTCCTACTACAGAACAATTGCTCAAGGAAATAGAAGAAGTGAAGAAATTGGCGGAAAAGAAATAATTCTCTGTCCTGTGACAAGATTTGGCACACCCTACCTGTAATTTTGCCCCCGTAAAACATAAAAGCAAGGAATTATGGCACAGATTACAATGAATATCCAAACTTTGGACTGGAAGAAATGCTTGGATAGAACAGAGGCAAAGGGATATGACGACTATGAGGCTCACTCAGAGATTATTGATTATATCCGAGAGGTGGCTACTGTCGATGAGAAACGTGAGGTGCTGCAAAACGTGGAACTGCGATTGAAGAAAATCGTGAACTATGATTTGGCAAAATCATTTTTCTTACGTCACATGAGTGAAAGCGAACATGATGTCATCGAGTTGTTGCTTGGGGTGAGATATGTGGCATTGAATGAGATGATGCTTCATCCGACTCCTGCCGAGGTAGAGAGATTTCGCTATCAGAACGATAAGCTCTTCAAACTGACCCAGGAATGTTATGCCCAGTGCAGGAACATGTGGCGCACCTTGTTTCATACGCCTTATAAGGTAGATGACCGCTATCGTTATGAGGTGGAAGGAGTCTTGCGATTTGAGTATGGAGATGATGATGCCGTGGTGAAATTGGAGAACGATGATTATTATGGCTCGGATTTCCAATATATGATTCATTTGCAAGATGAGCTGATGAGTGCTGGGCGTTATAAGATGGATTCTATCTTGAATGGCGCTTTTGGCAATTTTGTTGGGGCTACAGAGAAAGGATATAAAACATTCAAAAACGAATTGGATGATGGTGATTCCTGGGATGAATGTTATCTTCATAAACCTGAGTTTGCTGATATTTGTGTTTGCTATGCCATGCATGCTTTGCATACGCATCAAGATTATTGTTTGCCCGACATTCTTCGCATGGATGATTTCGTGGTAAAGGTTCATTTGCAATATGAGAATGAAGTTTGCGATACAAGGGATGCTGAGATTGGTTCGCTCGATTATGAACCGTCTTGGTTTCAAAAGCTTGTTGAGGAAGATGTGAATGAGTTCGGAGGAAAACATACGCTGAACCCGACAAGGAAGAAATAGCATATAATAAAACTTGAAGTTTAACGTCATATATAAAAATAGGTAAGATTATGAAGTTAGCAGAAGCATTGAGTATCAGAGCCGACTTGCAGAAGAAAGTGGCTCAACTGAAAGAGCGTATCAAGGATAGTGCCAAGGTACAGGAGGGCGACGAACCTTGCGACAACGTGGAGGAACTGTGCAAGGAATTGGATGAGGCTCTCGTCCAGTTGGAAGGTATGATTTATCGTATCAACATGACCAACGTCCAGACTCTCCACGATGGTGTGTCCTTGACTCGATTGATTGCCAAGAGAGATGTCTTGTCGATGCGTGTCAAGGCACTGCAAGAGGTGGTTAGACACGTAGCTGCCAATGATACTCGCTTTGGTAGGAACGAACTGAAATATGTTCGAACCATCGACGTAAACGCTCTTCGCAAGGAGGCGGACACCTACGCCAAGCAGTATCGAGAGCTCGACTTGAAGATTCAGAGTTTGAACTGGACGGTCGATTTGGTGGAGTGATATCCTTAACCCGATAAAGGGTTATGGATATTTTTTCCCATCAATATTAGAGAAGGATTTTCGGAGAAAAGATAGAGGCAGCAAGAAAGCTGACATAGACAATAAGGTCTGTGTGAGTATTATTAAAAATTCATGTGTTTCATGCAGAGAAACGAGTTCGTTCACAGTGCATCTCAAGCATCGGGCACAAGCGTATTGGGCATCGGTATATGACAGAAGTTAGTAAACCGGCATTTAGCATTACCATTTTGTTGGCTATCTTTTCTCCCTTTCTTTTTTAGACATTTCTAGTAAATGGTCGTTACGACTATTCTTGTGAACAGTTATTGTAGATTATGGACAATCGTGTAAAATTCTATTGTTGGCTGATTGCTCGGTTGGAACAGCGACACCTTACATTCGAGGAGATTGCGAACGAGTGGCGGGATGCCAATGCCAATCCTTTTGGCGAGGAATTGCAGCTGCGCACCTTTCATCGTTATCGTGCAGCGATATTGTCGCAGTTTGGAATCAATGTGGAGTGTGACAAGAGCGATGGGTATCGGTATTATGTGAAACGAGACCCAGTGGAGGACGATGAGGTGACGGAGTGGTTGCTTAGTAGTATGCGTCTTTCTTCGTTGGGCGATATGCTGAAGTATCACAACAAGGTAATGCTCGACACGCCTCCCTATAATACGGAGTATCTGGATGATATTTTGGCAGCGATAGATAAGCAATATCTGCTGAAATTCAAATACGTCAGTGCGTTTGGGGCGGAGAGCGACATGGTGATTCAGCCTGCTTTCGTGAGATATTTCAAGCAGAGGTGGTACGTGATTGGAGTGAATGAAAAGCAACTCGTACGCTGTCTTCCTTTCGACCGTATCAGTTTCTTGAAGGTGATTTGCGAGAAGCATCCTTTGTCGAAGGAGATGAAGAAGTTCTTGACTCCAGAGAAGTATTACGAGTATTGCTATGGTATCTATCGCATGGAGGACGTGCCTGTGGAGAACATCCGCATCCGTGCTTTCTATCCCGAATACAATCTCATCGAGGAAGTGCCCTTGCATGAGAGTCAACAGAAAGTGAAAGAGTCGAAGGATGGGATGTATCGGGAATATACTTTGACCGTTCGTCCCAGCCGTGATTTCCTGCAAGAGTTGCTGTGGCACGGCAGAAACATTGTTGTGCTGAAGCCTGAGTGCCTAAGACAAGAAATGATTGGGATATTGAAGGATATGATGGAAAGTTATGAAGATGGTGAGTGTAGGAATGGGGAGGAGTAAGATGAGATTGTAGTTTTGTAAGGTCTTCCATCCTTGTTCATAAGTGCAAGAAACTATATTCTGCGGTTACAAGAAGATAGATTCGGAAAGGTTGCCACTAGGCTCGGCAGACTTGCTGACTGTAGTCGGCAAATCTGCCGAGCCTAGTCAGCAGATCTGCTGACTAGGCTCAACAGACTCATAAGTAGTACACTTCTATCTTGTCGATGTATGATTGACGAATGATAGTTGCCATACTTTTATCTTTTATAAATGAAATTTTCTGCAAATATACAACTTTTATCTTTTATAATGGATAAAATATGCGTAAAATTTGTTTTTATCTTCTATAAAAGATAAAAAATGGTGTTAGTGTTGCCTCTAATATTGCTGTTTGCTGACTTTTTTAGTATATGAACCATTATGGACTTGTTTTGTTTTATATTTTTTGCTAACTTTGTGCCGATTAAGAAGACTACTTGTCTGAAACAATAATTTAAAACAAAAAAATAATGGAAGAATTAAAAAGAAAAGGTTGGGTCAATTACTTTTTTGTAGAGACCCTTTTCAAGCACTATCTGGATTTTTCAGGTAAGGTTAGTAACAAGCAGTTTTGGCTTGCTTATGTTTGGTATTTGTTTATCGGGGGGGGTATCAGTGTCTCTTGCTTGGACATCCTTCCTTAGTGATGGATTACATCATGCTTCTGTAGAAAATCATGTCTTTACTTACTTGTTTTTGATTCCTCTTGCTTATTTTGTAGTGACGGCAATTCCACTGATTGCTGTGTGGAGACGCAGACTGAATGATATAGGTAAGGGGAAAGTATGGACGTTTGCAATAATAGCTCCTGTATTATGTCCTATTTCTTTGTTTATCCCTGGTATAGGAGCTAATGGCGTAAGGGAATTGTGTGCCAACATTTTTGCGTTGCTTTTTGTTCTGTCAATACCTTCTATTGTTGCCATGATTATCATCGGAAAACGTAAAGGAACAGAGGCCTGTCCTAAGGTTTCATGCAGTATCATTGATGTTGTTGTGATTGTTCTTTGTATCATTTTGTCTTGTGTTGTTGGAACCAAACGTGGAACTATCTTGGATCAGGAAGAAATTGCGAAAGAATGGACTCTTAAGGAGGATGCTGCTAATGGTTGGCATTATTACACAGATATGACTTTGATATCGAAGAATAATTCTGTCATCAAATTAGATGATAACAGAGCCCATATCATCTGTTTGGCCTCCAAGGTTATTACTGCCAAAGATGGGCAGGAGTATAAAATCACGATTTCTAAGGATATGGGAAAGGGCGTTTGGCATATTAAAGGTGATAAACTCGTCTTGGAAAATAAAGATGATGCGATTCAGTATTTCTGTACAAAAGTATCGAGTAATGTAGATGTTCCTATCAAGCAAGTTGTGGATGATGCAGAATTAAAAAAGATGAAGGAGCTAGTTTGCGCTCGTTTTGTTAATGTTGGCGAACAGCAAGAACTTGACGTTCTTTCAGCTTCTTCAGATAAGTTTGTCCTCAAGATGGGGGAAGTTGAATTAAATTTGGTGTCTAATAATTGATTCTATGGCAGTCGGACAAAAACTAAAAGACAGCTTTTGTCCGATTGTTTTTTTATCTCATATATTTCTTCAGCCATAGGTCGAAGAACTTGTCATATACTACGTACGCATCATCTTCTTGGGTGATGAAGTCTTTTTCCAACAATCCCTTCAAGGCAGAGTTGACAGAACTTGGTGATGGAAGGTGGTATTTCTTGGCGAAAGCTCCACTCTTGACACTTCTAGCTTCACCTTCTGCTGAGATAGCGAAGAAGACATTGCGTTGCTTCTCTGGCATTTGGCGCAGAAGAGTCTCGTAGGTGTCAGCTGCCATGCTAAGATTATAGTTGATGGCATCATCTACCATAGAGAGGGTACAGGTTCCCTGTTCTGGAGTCTTGAGAAAAAGCACGTTCATCACTCGTTGGATGTATGAAGTGACTCCATTGAAGCGAGTGAAGAGCTCATCTACCACATTTGCGTCTAGATGCTTATTTCGTTCTTCAAATTTTTCGATGGCGAATTCCTTGTATTTTTCTACATCCAACGGCTTTAGGTTCATCAATGTTACACTCTGATAGAAAGGACGGGCAGGGGAGACAAACATCTCTGCCATGAGATGACGATGGGAGCCGGAAAAGATGAAATGGGCATTGGTGCATCGCTGGATATAGGTACGCAACAAGGCTTCTATGCGATTGTCGGCATAGTTGGTGATTTGTTGGAACTCGTCGATGGCAACAAGGCATGGTTTGTCCGCTTGGTTGAGATACGTGAAAATCTCATCGAGGGTTATCTCTGGATTTACGAGGTTGCCGATGCCGACTCCCCAAACGGGTAGTCCATTCATGTCAAATGATATTTCCGAACGAAGAGAGGATAATACCATCAAGAATTTCTCCCATGCCGTTTTGCCTTTTGGACGAAGGGCATCAATGATGGCTTTGCCAAACATATTGACCAAGTCACTGACCGAATTGGTGGAGTAAATATCTATGATGAAAGTATAGTAATCCTTTTGGATTTCGGGTTGAGCAAAACAATGATGTATCAGCTCTGTCTTCCCGATACGACGTGGGGAAATCAGAGCCATGTTGTTTTCATTTGTCAGCATCTCTGTGATATGCTGTGTTTCTTCTACTCGGTCGCAGAAATACTCTGGACCAGCATATCCGTTTGTAACAAAAGGATTCTTCATGACCATATCTTTGCCTGTTAATTGATTATCTGTGGTGCAAAGATACAACTTTTATTTCAATTATCATAAAATGATTATCATAAAATGATAATAAAAAAGGAATTAACCAAAGATGGTGTATTGCAGTACCCTCTTTGGTTAATGTATTCTTTAATGAAAAAGTCCTCCTTGCTTTTGAAAATCAATTAATTTCTTCAAATCTTTTGGATTGAAAAATTTGATGAAATCACTGAACTCCTTATCGTTTTTGAAGGCAAGTTTGATAATGCTCGTATCATCGTTTAGTCCTTTCCATTCATCATTGCATCCGATGGCAATTGAATGGGATGCACTTTTGTAGAAGAACGTAAATTTCTTGTTGTTCCATTTTCCTGCATGAATATCTTTTCCTCTGTAGAATGTTATTGCTGCAATAGGGAGTGGAATATCTATTTCTTTTGAAAAATCACCAACATTATTAGTTTCTGCAGTCTTAGCCCATTCTTTATATTTAGTAAGTAATTTTTGTAAATCACTATATAAAGTGGATGTGTTCTCTATTTTTATTAAAGCATTATTACCTCCCCAAAAATCAATAAAAACTACAGGCTCAATGAGAAATGCATGGGCTTTTGTGGAATTAGCTTCTGTTAGGGCGTAGATTTTTTTCATTTTGTCAAAAGCCTTATATTCTCCTAATAGCTCCTTTTTGTAGATAGTGTCATTTATATAGAATTGTTTTTCGTATTCTGTTTGTTGTTGAACAGCTAACGCTATTCTTTGTCCTGGTAGCAATTTACCTCCCAGTTTGTTTATGCTAGTTGATTTTGTGTTGTTTGTTTGGCTATTTTTTTGAGCGGCAATTTTGGCTGCGTTGTTCCAACGGTTTAATGCTCCTTCTGCAATATTCTTTTTGCTTGAACCATCTAAAGAGTCTGTTGTTTGTGCAGAATCAGGTTGCTTATATATTTTCATTGTGCGAGTTGTTGTCTCGCTTGATGGTTGGGTTACTTGCTCTATTGTATTTGCTGCTTTTTGAATGGCTTTTCCTAACTTTTTGAAAAATTGGGCGTTAGCATTAGTCGTGACACTTATAAATACTAACATTAATCCTATGCGAAAGGATGGGCGTGTAAATAATCTCATGTTATTATTTTTTATTTTTAATTGACTGTTTTTTTATTAAAGACAAAGTAGCATAATGCTTAGCTACTTTGTCTTTATACATTGTTTATATATATATTACAATTACAACTGAGCCAACTCGACAACCTTGTCGACTGCTGCGCTCAAGCCGTCCTTGTTCTTACCACCAGCCTGTGCATAGTGAGGCTGACCGCCACCGCCACCTTGAATCAACTTGGCAGCCTCGCGAATCATCTTGCCTGCGTTCAAGCCGTGATCCTTCACCATGTCGTCGCTGAACATCACGCTGAGCATTGGCTTGTCGTTATGGATGGAACCGATGACGCAAATCATGTTCTCTGGCAATGCCTCACGAACCTTGAACACCAAGTCCTTGGCTGCGGCTGGCTCCATAGGCAATACTGCCTTCACTACCTTCACGCCGTTTACATCCTTGGCATTCTCCACGAGCTTCTCCTTGGTGCGCTCCACAGCCTGAGCCTGGAACTTCTCCACGTCCTTCTTCAAGGCATCGTGCTCGTCGATGTACTTCTTGATGACACCTTCGAGATCCTTGGCGTTGTTGAACAAGCCCTTCAAGGCAACGATGGTATCCTGCAAGTTGTAGATGGCTTCCTCGCAAGCCTTGCCGGTCAAAGCCTCAATACGGCGGATACCTGCTGCAACACTGCTCTCGGAAATAATCTTGAAGAAACCAATCTTACCGGTGCTCTTGGCGTGGATACCACCACAGAACTCGGCTGATGGACCGAAGCGAACCACACGTACCTTGTCGCCATACTTCTCGCCGAAGAGAGCGATGGCACCGAGTTGCTTAGCCTCCTCGATAGGAGTATCACGATGCTCGTCGAGAGGATAGTCGGCACGAATCATCTCGTTGACCATGCGCTCTACCTTGCGAAGCTCCTCGTCGGTTACCTTCTGGAAGTGAGAGAAGTCGAAGCGGAGAGTGTCCTTGTCAACGTAAGAACCCTTCTGCTCCACGTGGTCGCCGAGTACCTGCTTCAAGGCATAGTCGAGGAGGTGAGTGGCTGTATGGTTGGCAGCGCTACCCTCACGACTCTCGATATCTACGCAAGCCATGAAGTCGGCTGTAACGTCCTTAGGCAATTCCTTCACGATGTGGATGCTCTGGTTGTTCTCACGCTTGGTGTCGATGACCTGGATGGTCTCGTTTTCGCTCACGAGCACACCCTTGTCGCCTACCTGACCACCCATCTCGCCATAGAAAGGAGTGTTGTCGAGTACCAACTCATAGAAGCTGCTCTTCTTCTGGGTTACCTTGCGGTAGCGAAGAATGTGGCATTCATATTCTGTATAGTCGTAAC
>DKCU01000068.1 GCA_002451555.1 Candidatus Segatella albertsiae | reverse complement strand
CCCTTGCGGTTCATTAGGTCGCTCACCCATTGCAGAATGTCTCGTATTTCCTCCTTCGAGAAAATAGTCATGCAAATTGCGGTTTGCTCCTGTGTCAAACCCTGCTTCTTGCACATAATTATAAATAGCTTCTGCGCCGCCGTCAATTCCATAATACTCTTTTATCTTTTGTTCGTATTCACGATAATTGTCTTTGTTGGCAGAAATGGCACCATCAAGGATGATATTGCGGTCATGGTCCACACGGTAGAAATACCAAACTCCATTGTGTGCAGAGAAATACTTAACAGTACTATCCTCTGGTACTTCACCAAGTAGCTTTGCGATATGATCGCCATGATAGTTAAGTATCTGGTCGGTCAATACGCTAGGATTCATTTGCAAACCCTTTGGCATTTTTTCCATACCACTAACTGTGCTACCTGCGGATGCACGCTGTTCCTTGACCGTGTTGTCAACTTGCAATCCTAGCTTGATTGCATCGGCGATTTGCTCGTTTTTATTCATTCCCTTCTCTGGCTTTCCAATCTTCACGCCAAGCTTTTCAAGCTCAACCTTCTGTCTTGGAGTAACCACGTTCTCAGGAATCTCTACATCATGGTCACCGATAAATTCCTTAATCTTCGCAGCAACCTCTGCGTCAGGCACTACCCTTACAGGCTTGCACCAACGAGATAGCATTACCTTTCTGCCCTCATGTCTTTGCGCAATAAGCTGCTTGGTAACAACACCGCTAGTCCAAGGGGTCATGCCCACGCTGTTCTTGGCGTGCTCTGCTCGGTAACCGCTATTCAGCTCGCTTGCAGGAACCTCACATTCCACAACCACGATGTTAGGACGAATCCAAGCCGATTTAAATTGGTCGTTCAATGGAGAGTAGGAGAGGTGCCAGTATGGATTGTAAGCAGCAGGTACATCGGTCAGCTTCTTTCCGTCAGCACCCTTTCCCTTCTGTAGCTTAAAATACCAAGTTGGCTCTCCGTCATCACCTGTAACAAGCTCCTTTCCGGTCTTCGAATCTCTCCAAACACCATCTTCTCCCTTAATGGCTCTGTCCTTTGATATGGTCGTAGGAGAACCCTTAATCTTATAGACGGTGTTCTTCGAGTCTGGCATTTCGTCAGACTGAATCCATTTGCCAAGTTCGTTAGCCTCAACAAGTTTTCCGTCAGCGTAAGCAGCCATTGGTGGATATAGCTTTCCATCAATCACCTGCATCGCACGGTAAACCTTAATCTTAGGCTCTTTCTCCAGTTGGGCGATTAAGTCCTTGTCGGTTACTCGGCTATATTTCACATTGGAATCTGTAGCCTCAGCATCCTCCAGGGTGCTCTGCCCCACCTTTTCATCCGTCACCACCTCGATACCTGTCTGATTGGTAATCTCGGTAGCGATGCGCTTCAATGCTTTCTTAACCTTTATTTCTGGTTCTGTTTCAGCATTCCCATTTCCTTCTGTGCCAGCTGCTCCTCCTGCTTCTTTTGCAGGTTCTTCATTGCCTGAAGCATCATTGCTTCTTTCAGTTTCTGATTCTTTTCCATATAGCTTGATGTTATTGTTCTTGATAGCCTTGCTAGCGTTGAGGAACTCCTCCACAACCTGCTCAGGCGTTAACTTATCATAGAATCCCAAGGTGCCCTCGTTCGTGTTGTAGTTCTTGGCGATGTTGTTGTACTCGCTCATCAACTCTCTGAAAGTCGTAGGCTTATCCTCCAGAGCCTGAGCCATAGCCTGTGCAATCATCGGGAATCTATCCCTAGCGTTCTCCTCGAAGGCACTGCTCTGTTTCAGCAAGTCATCCACGCTCATCTTGTTTCTTCCAGCCTCGTAGAGCAACTGTATGGCTTGGTCTATCTCGTCACGCAGAGAGTAGTCGCCCAGCTTCAAGTTATCCATGATGGCACGAATGCCATTGATGGCAGCGTTCTTGATCTTGCTATCCACTCCAAGCATACGGATAGTCTCTGGCTTGAACACAGAGCCAAGCAAGAGGTTCTTCACATACTCCTTGCCCTGCGCCGACAGTCTGTCTGGACCATCCATGAAGCCAGCCACCTCGTTCTGTCCGATGACACCTTTACTTACTAACGTCTTCACCAAGTCATTTATTGCCTTGGAATTGTTAAAGAAAGCATCCAAGCTACCATTTCCCTCAATGTCGGCAACGATGGCACCCACCTCGTCGCTAGTCAAGGTCTTAGCCTTAGCCACAGCTTGCTCGGTGTTGCTCTGCGTCTTCTTCTCGTTTCTGTTGAACATGGAGAAGGTAGCCGTATCATAAGGCAATCTTTCATCAGTTACCATCACAAGACGTGGATGCTCGATTCCACTCTGCTCAATCTGCTCCTTGGTGAAGCCATAGTTCTGGGCATTGTCCATCAAGTCCTCGATGTATTCAGCATCTGTACCGTTCTTCGCAGCCTTCTGTCCTGCCATGGTTCTTCCGTTGCCATCGTAAACGATACCCTCGTCAGATACCGTAGGCACCTGAGAAATCGCCTGTCCGCTGTACTTCTGAGCCATCTGGTCGGTGGTCTGTTGCGCCGCCTTGTCGTGCTCATAGTCTCTATCATTTATAGTTCTTCCCTCTGCATCCACAGGGAAGCCCTCTGACTTCTTATAGTCATTCATTACATCGTGCGAAGGAGTCAAGCTTTCGGCAGGAACAATCTCATAGTGTCCGCTAATCTTGTCGCCGTTAGGCAGACGCTTGCTTACGTGGTTGCCTTGTAATCTCGGCGCATTCTGGAACTTCTTGGCTACCTCGCTGCTAGCCTCGTTGGCACCCTCCACCTTTTCCTCGGTAGGTTTGCCCATGGTCTCAGCCACAGCCTTGGCAGTCATCGCCTTCTTGATGTTCTGCGCCTGTTCAAGCTGCTTCTTTGCAGCCTCGATGGTCTTAGCCTTTGCCTTCTGCTGTTCGATAACATCATTAGGCTCGCCGCTCATGTCAATTTTCATCTTCTCGGCATCCTTCACAGCTTTCTCTGCTTGCTTGATTTGTGCATCCACGTAAGGCTCTGCACTATCCCCCAAGTCCTGCGAAAGAATCTCCGCCGCCTGTTCTGGCTTCATCGCTCCATAGTCAGGTGTTGGTCTTCCCTTTCTATCAGTAGTCATCGGCACATCGGTTCCGTCCGCAAACTTTCTAGTCTGCTGAGGCTGCTCTTGTGGTACTAAGTCCTCTTTTGTGGTATTATCTTTCGGCGAAGTGGTACTAACTTTTGCCGATGTGGTATTATCTTGTGGTGCTAACTCGCCATTTTTGCCACCATTCTCTGATTTGTGCTGAGTTTCTTCTTTTGGTTGAGGTTTAGCTGCATCCTGCATCGCCTGTTC